>JBDUCK010000045.1:0-15320 GCA_040003485.1 Ferruginibacter sp.
TTATTTATTCCATCATTTTTGCAGGATTTGTAGGGATATCTACAATGAATTTTGGAACACTGGCCAGGTACCGGATACCGGTAATCCCGTTTTACCTTATGGGCTTACTTCTTATATCGATAAATTATAAAAATGCTAAAGCAAAAATAAGTGTAGACACAGCTTAAATTTTTTGGAACTTCTATAAAATAGTCGTTCGGGAAATGGCATAGATTTTTCGTTGTGAATGCTGTAGAAATTTCAATCTAAAGACGCTGCGTGGGAATTTGGTATCGTCAATACTTATCTTTAGGTGGTTATTATCATCTCTGTTTCTTACCTATAGCATTCCTGATAAAATGAATATCTTCTTTGGTAGGGAAAAGTATATCGCCAAAATTTTTTATGTGCAGATATTTAAAGGCCAGGTAGCAATGAAATAAAAAAGAAAAAAAAGCTGATGCAAGATAGGTTATGGAAGCGCCCACCGGACCATACCGGGGTATCAGGAAAAAATTAAAAGCCAGGGAAAAGATCATTATTACGAATGAAAAAATATTTATGATCCTGTATATCCCTATAAGGTTCCAGTAAGAAGATAAGGTAACACCTAAGGTGGTAAAGAAACAAACAGGTAATAATATATATAAAAAAGTTTCAGCATCTCTGTAGTGTATACCGCCAGCTATTGCAACTACTGGTTTTACAATAAAGTAAAGTACTGCCACTCCAATAAAAATCCCTGTCATAGTAATGCGGCATACACGGCAAATATTAGCGGGCGAAAAGGCAGAATCTTTCGTTGAAAGTTTGCTGTAAAGAACTGACTGTAACGCAGAAGGAACAATTATTACAAACCCTACTATTGAGGTGGCCAAAAAATATATTCCTGTATCATTATTTCCTTTAAAATAATTTATAAGCAATACATCAAATTTATTAACTATAAATGTAATAATGGTAGCTACATGTACTATAAGCGATACCTTAAACACTTTGGCAAAAGCGTGGCCGGAAAATGGCACTTTTTTTTGCGAAAGAAGTTTTACCAATGCCGGCATTACGCCAATTACCTGTCCGGCAGTGTAAGTAATGGCCGCAGAAAAAACAGTAAGCCTGTTAAGTTGCCATGCAATAAATACGAACGTTAAAGAAGCAAGGTTGGGCAGATATAATAAAATATTAAGCTGCTTGTAATTACTTTTTATCTGCATATAAGATTGCAGGTAAAAATTGTAAATGATAAAAGGAAGAGATATCATTACCATCATATAATTTTCAGCGTTCACGTTTTTAAAAACATTCGGAAACACAAAAGGGAATGCCAGAGAAATAAAAATAGCTATTGCCCCAAAAATAAGAGGGAGATATAATATCATGCTTTCTATTTCCTGTATCGTATTTTCCTTACTCTTGTTAATATAATTATAACGGAGAAGGCCTATATTAATGCTTAAATAAAAGATAGTAACAAAAGTAAGTCCCCAAGTAATTATAGCTGAGTATTCGCCCCTGCCTTGTGTGCCCAGCAGCTTATTAATAAGTACCAGGGAACAGAATTGAATAACAATATTCAATATCCTGGAGAAAAAATTTTTTATAATTGTATTTAACATTGGGCGCCTTAGAAAACAGTTTTGATATTCCTTTTTAATTGTTCAGCAAAAAACAAAGCTTCATCATTTATATCAAAATGTTTAATTACATATTGTCTTGAGCTAAGGCCGATATTTTTCCTGGCCTCACTATCTGCTGTTAATTTTTCCAGCCAGGTGTTTACCTCTTTGGCTGTATTTGCCTGGCATAATGGTGACGATTCCCCTGTAAACTGGTCAAAAATTTCGGGCCGTCCATTTGCTATAACAGGCCTGCCTATAAGCATAGGGTATAATCCGCCGGTAAATACATGCTCCCCCAACTGCTCAAATATAATATCTCCGGAAGCAAGAAAACTCATGAATTTTGAAAATGGCACTTCCGGATGCCAGGTAACCATATCATCAAATCCATATTCTTTTATTAAAGCTTTTGTTTCATTTACATGAATGCCTTTTTCAATAAAATGTATATCCAGTTTTACTTTATTATTTTTTAAAAATATACCCAACCCATGTATCATTATATCATTCCCTTTTGCCTCGGCCTGGTTATATCCCGGGGGCAAAGGTTGCTTCCATACAAAACGTGCCACATTTATAATCTTTAAAGGCATGTTTTCTGGCGGAACCACGTAAGGTATATTTTCTGTATTTACATGGCAATGATTAAAACGAACAACTTCCTTTCCTTTAAAGATTTCTTTTATTAACTCATCACCTTCTTTAATTGTACCTAGCGGAAAATAACTGAAGCAACATGCAGCACTTATGCCGGCACGGTGGTTATTTACAAACCTGGTGGCCAGCCATTTTAAAACAAAAGAAGGAAGATACTTTATTTTAGAATGATTTAAAAAAAAGCGCCCAAACTGGCTCTGTGACGCATATACATCAAGATCGGCTCCAGAAAAAATGGCAATAGAGGGTATATTTTTTTTTAATTTAAGTTTGATGCCGTGCCATAGCCCGTTAAGAATTACTCCATCACATGAATTTAGTTTTTTTATTACACTTCGTGCAAATATGGATGGGAAAAATGCCCGGAAAAGATTGACCGGAAAAAGATCTTCTTTTATCCAATCAGGGTATGGAAAAGAAATATTTAGAACATGGTTTTCCGGCCTATGCAACCTTTCAGATGCGGGCTCATCTACAATGAATAATATTTCGTGGCCGGCCGCCTTAAGCTTCTGAGCTATTATAAAGGGATAATTATTTACGTTTCCGATAAATCCTATTTTCATAACATTTTCTTAAGGGCTATATACGAAGCGCTATCCTTTTTCGCACATTAAAAAAATGCTGGAGCAAAGATCCGGATATACCTGTCCTAATTTAAAACATCCATCAAGGTATTCATCTGAAATAATATCGGTATCCAGCAGCCTGTCCCACTGAAAATTTGCAAGTGCTTTAAAAAATATGCCGGAGCGGTGTACTACTTTAAGCCCTGCTGCGGTGGCATCTCTTTCCAGTGTATCAAGTGTATAAGTAATACGGTGACCATGGTCTTCCTCAGCAGGAGTAATGGCATTATTGTGGGTTATAAGTCCCATTCTTACTGCAATCTGGCGGCTTGGCGCATTTGCATTTGGACATACCAAAAAGAACCTTCCTTTTTCTGAGAGCCATTCGTCGTTTATGCGTTTCATAACACTTACCGGATTGTCTAAATGTTCCAGTACATGTGTAAGTATAATGTTATCGTATTCTTTTGGCAAGGCAACTTCTTCAAATAAGCCATTCACAAAATTAACTTTAGCCCCAAATTCATTTTTTGCAATTTCAACTGCTTCATCTGAAGCTTCTACACAAGTAATATCATTGAAAGCTGGTAAAAGGCGCCTGGTAAAATCTCCTTTAAAACTACCAAGCTCCAGGCAACTTCCTTCTTTGTAAAAAGGCTCAAAGGAACGTATCATAAATTTATGCATTACATCAAAATCAAAATTGTATGCATACTTGTGGTCAGCGGTATCTTTAAGTTCACTGTTATAATCTCTTTTGGTAGTTATCACATTCATCATTTTAATTTTTATGTCTATGGAATAATCCTTCTCATAATTACGCTATGGTTTTTGATACCCATTTGTATAAACTTATTTTTTTTATACAAAGCCAGGGCAGTTTCATTGTCTTTATCCACCTCAAGTATTATGGCTTCAAACTTTTGGGCTGCAGCATTTTCAATGCACATCTTTATAAGTGTGGTGGCTATACCCACGCCTCTAAAAATCTTTAACGTACTTACATTTGTTATATATACTGTAACTTTTTTTTCATCATTAAAGTATGCTGCAACCAATCCTGCAAGTTCTGTATTGTTCCAGGCTTCAAAGGTAACAGAGTTTTCTGCTATCTTTTTTGCATAAACAATAATATTTACTTTTTGATTTAATGGAGGAACGAATTGATTATTACATAGTGTAAGATGTTGTGCTATTTGAGTTTCAGATGCTGTGCCTGTTTTATAAATTATTTTATTTTGTAACATCCCTGCAAGTTTTATACCTTCTTTAAGGTTGCTATACCAAAACCATATTTACCAAATTCATTTCCATTATAAAGTAAATGAACTTTTCCATCGCATTCAAAAATATGAGGGTAGCACATCATATCGCTATCCCAACCAGTTATTGATTTTTCAATGCCTGCATTTTTATCATCCCGTTGCCAGGTAATAAGATCATCAGACCATGCATAGCCTAGCCGGTAGCCTCTTTCTTTATTTGTACGAAAATCAGTTGCTTCCCTAAAACAGAAATACATGTGATAACTTTCTTTTATTTTTAATACAGTGGGCAGTGCCTGGCATTCATCTTTATTAAGTATATCCGCAATAATCTGCTTGCCTTCTTCTTTTTTCCATGTAATACCATCCGTAGATGTAGCATGTGCTATTTTATATACCCTGGCTGGTGGCTCAGCTCCTTCTGCCTGCTTCCATCTTTCGCCAAAAATATACCACATATGAAATACTTCATCATACACCTGAACAAATGAATCACCAACAAGCATTGGTTCTTTTAATGAAGATGTCAATACCGGACCAGTACCTTTTTTTTGAAAGGTAGTTCCATTATCGTAACTAAATGCAAGGCCTGTAGAGGTTTCTACAGAGACGGATACCCGTCTGCTCCAACCACAGGTATATGCGTAAATGTTTTCATCATACCTTAAAATATTAATAGGAAAAATACCGTGTTCATCAAATTCTCCGAGGCCGCCAAGACTAATAACCGGCGCTGAAGACAAGTTAATGACAGTATCAAAATCTTTGGTAAAATCTACAAATGATATAAAGCTTAAATATTTTTTTGCCGCTTCATCCCACTTTCTTGTAGAAAAATATATCCGCACAAAATCGTCAAATACCAAGGCCTGCGGTGATTGTGCAAAAAATTTGCAATCATTGTACAGCGTATGTTTAGACGGATCAAAGATCAACCCCTTTTTTTCCCAATGCATCCTGATTTTTTTAAGATTGATAACTTAACAGTTTGGCCATGCCAAAGCCATGCCGCCCTACACCATTCCCGAGGTAAAGCATATAAATATTTGCATCCATTTCAAACACATGCGGGTAACTTATCATTTCAGAATCCCAACCTTCTTCAGAAATTTCAATGCCGGCCTGCTTATCATCTCTTTGCCAATTAATAAGATCTTTTGAAGAAGCATATCCTATGCGGTAGCCATTCTCTTTACCACGATAACCGGCGCTATGCCTGTAGCAGAAAAACATGTGGTATCTTCCTTTGTAAAAAAAGACATCTGGACTTGCCTGCGCCTCATTTTCTTCAACTTTAGTTTCTATTAGATCTTTATTTATTTTTTCCCAATTTATTCCATCTTCAGATACTGCCATTCTTATTTTATAAACCGGTTCTGGTTTATTATTATCCAATATCCATTTTTTCCCTGCTATATAAAAAAGGTAATATTTATTATTAAACCTCCTGATTTTTGGGCCACTTAAAATAAACGGTTCATCAACACTGTAGGAAAGTATAGGGCCGTCGCCTGTTTTTTCAAAAGTTTGTCCTTCATTTTTACTTATACCAAAGCCTATTGCCACATTAAAAGGCACTGATTCACACCGGGTCCAGCCGGCGTAGTATGCCCACACTTCATTATCGTGTCTTATTACAGAAACAGGGTATGTGCCAAATTCATCAAAGGTGCCGAGGGCACCAAGTTTTAAAACAGGATCATTGCTTACCCGCAATATTTCAGGAAAATTTTTCCTGCTCATATCCACATATGCAGAGTAGCTTACATATTGCCCGTTTGCATCTGCCGGTGGCCGGCATGAAAAATATACACGTACAAAGTCATCGAACAAAAGTGCACAGGGCGCCTGGGCAAATTCCTGTAACCAGGGCCTGTCCATGATTTCCGCAGGATTAAAAATTCTTCCGTGTTTTTGCCAGTTAAACATTCAGTTTATATTATCGTATATACGTTAGTGTATAGTTTTACTTTTTCTTTGCTGTTAAACATAAGTACATCTATTATGGAAAGGCCGGGTACAAACTCGCCCCCCAGCTGAGGATACACAATATTATCAGACCTGATAAAGCCAAGTTCAATCTCATTTGCCTTGAATACTTCTTTAGAATAAAGCTTTTCACCGCCAATAGGATTTATATATTTTATTGTGCCAATAGCTTTACAAATGGAAATTACCTTATCCTGTGCCCGCTCTGTATGATCAATATTAATTGACGAAGAAATTAAAAAGCTTGTATCAATTCCGATATAATTACAAATAACTTTCAATGAATTAAAAATATAATAGAAAAGATTAGGTTTCTCTGCGTTTATGATTGATTCTAGGAGTGGGAAAACGGCATCAAAATAAGGCGCTTTCCGGTAAGCTCCTCCTATCTTTCTTAATATTTTTATTGATTCGGCTTTAAAATTATCTGCCAGGCAACGTTCATTCACCATTAAATAGTCAGAATCTTTTTTTAAAGGAAAAGAAAGGTATTCATCTTTACCATTTACCAATATCCGGTTGCGGTTTATCCAGCCTTTTTTTGTAAACTGTATGTTGTCATAAACCACAAACTGATCTACAGCATTTATTAGCTGAAAATACCCGATATAGGGAAATATATATGGTTGCATGATAGCTGTTCTCATGCAAAGCTTTCTTTTATTTTTTCGCAAATCATATTCACTTCTCCATCCGTAAGTTCAAAATAAATAGGAAGAGCAAGCACCCTCAGGCTTACAGATTCTGATATTGGGCAAGCTTCTCCCTGGAAATAGGGAAGATCGTTTAACGAAGGATAAAAATATCGCCTTGTATTAATATCATTTTGTTCCAGGTATGCTTTTGTTTTTAGTAATTGCGCTTCAGATTCAAATGCTACCGGGTAGTAAGAATAATTATATTCTGTACCTGGGAGGCCTACGGGCCTTGTTAGCGATAGCTTTAATAAAACACCATCATATACTGCTGATATTTCTTTACGACGCTTTATAAATTCCGGCATCATTGGCAGCAATGCAAGGCCCATTGCAGCATGAAATTCAGAGTTTTTTCCATTTATGCCGATGGAAAAATATTCGTCGCCTATATGCCCGAATTGCCTGTACAACATCATTTTTTTAGCTAACTCATCATCATTGGTAATTATTGCTCCCCCTTCAATAGTATGAAAAAGTTTAGTAGCATGAAAGCTACAGGTAGCAATATCTCCAAAAGACAAAACCTGTTTTCCATTTAGTTCGGCGCCAAATGAATGGGCCCCGTCATAAATAACTTTTAAATGATTTTGGGCTGCAATTTTTTCTATAGCTTCCACATCACAGGGATTTCCATAAACATGAGTTGCTAATATAGCAACCGTATCTGCAGTGATAAGCGGTTCTATCTTTTGAGGATCAATATTAAAATCAGTGTTTTTAATATCAGCAAATACAGGCCTGCAACCTTCCCATAAAATAGCGTTGGTAGTGGCCACATAAGAAAATGGCGTAGTAATGATGTCTCCTTTTACGCCAAGGGCTTCTAAAGCAATCTGCAAAGCAATAGTTCCATTATTTACATACAACAAATGCTTGACGCCTAAATAATTTCTTAACTCTTTTTCCAGTTCCTGTACCAGCGGGCCATGATTGGTTACCCATTTTCTTGCCCATATCTCTTTAATATATTTTTCATAAACTTCAAAAGCCGGAAGAAATGGTTGCGTTACATTTATCATTTTTTATTTTTTACTCAACAGTCGATTTCCCCTGCTGTCATTTCTACTAATGAAGGTCGTTTAAAGGCCTAATTAATAAACTATCTAATTTTGTTGTTAATATTTTGGCTCCATATTCATTAATATGGTCACCATCACCATAGCACTCTTTTGAAAGCTTTAGGTCATGTAAGTCAAGCAGGTTAGCCTGCTGTTTAAATTCACTGGCTTTTAAATAATAGTTGTTCACAAACTTGATAGGAATTTTATCATAATACCCCTTGCTAACAGGAGTACTTAACAGAATTAATTTAATATTCCGGTTGTTGCAAAATTGAATGATCTGTTTTAAATACTCTTCCTGTATTGCTGAAAATTCACATTCCGCAGAATCTTTTTTATAATAATGCCTCATGATCGCTTTGTTTATTGTGGAGTCATTGATATTACTATTCCTGCTTTTATAGTAATGTCCGATAAATGGATAGGATGCAACATTTGAAGGTTTATTTAATATGGAATAAAACATATTTTTAAGTACATTCGGGATTGATCTTGAAATACCATATATATTTTTCGATACCAAAGTCGAAATAGACCTGGCATCAAGAATTGGCAGATAATCCGGGTACATGGTTTTTGTAAATTCTTCTTTAAAGATCGCAACATCATATGAGCCGGATAAACTATGAAAAGAATAGCCCATTATAATTGTATTGATCCGGGGGTTATTATTAATGAGTGTTTTAATAACATTATAAGTATAGAAATAGGGTTCCGAGCTATGGGAGATATTTATGGAGTGTTGCAAAATTTCATCGTTAACAGCACTTTCAGTATGCGAATCGCCACATACCATGATATTTATGTTCTTGCCAAATTTAACTTTAGCAACCTGGTGATAGTAAGTCCATGTAAATACCGACAAAATGATTAGTATTAAACTAATTAACAGCAGTACTTTTTTTATAAACCTGGTGATCATTGTTTTAAAATTGGAAGTAAATAAATTGCCTGTTTTCAAAAACACCAAAAAATAAAATTCCAAGTACCAATCCACAATAAACTGCCCAACGTATGTAGACCGGTTTTCGCAAAAATAGTACAGAAATATTTTTTTTGCTTTGGATATAATGAACTGTCTCAAGGATCACTATCAACAGTACCGATAATGTCATATCTACAGCTGAAAGACCTAAATATTCAATAACAGGTTGATGGCTGAGCAATTTGTGAAACAGGTCAGGAATCCCGGTGAATATATGTCCGATAATATAAATGGCAGAATACACATCATTAGCCCTAAAGAATATCCACGCAAAAGCAACTAAACTAAAGGTCACTAATACCGGCAAAAATGATACCCTGTCGAGGAAGAATATCTTATTTACTTTTTCTCTGAAATTTTTTGTTAACTGTGCAAAAATTAAATAAAATCCATGTAATGCTCCCCAAATTACAAATGTCCAGTTTGCGCCATGCCATAAGCCGCTAATCAAAAAAACAATGAACAGGTTTAAATACCAACGTGGAATGGTCACCCTGTTTCCTCCTAATGATATATACAGGTAATCCTTAAACCATGATGAAAGTGAAATATGCCAACGTTTCCAAAACTCATCAATACTTTTTGATTGATATGGCTTATTAAAATTAGCCATTAATTTAAAGCCCATTATTCGTGCAGCACCAATGGCCATGTCTGAATAACCTGAAAAATCACAAAATATCTGAAATGCAAAAAATATGGTAGCAATGACAAGGCTTAAACTATTATGCTGTTGGGGATTATTATAAACTGTATCAACTGCAATGGCTAACCTGTCTGCAATTACTACTTTTTTAAAAAGCCCCCATGCCATTAAGCGTAATCCACTTGTTACCCTGTCATAATCAAAATCGAATTTTTCTCTGAACTGGTGCAATAAGTTTTGAGGCCGTTCTATAGGCCCGGCAACAAGTTGGGGGTAAAACATTACGTACAATGAATAAATTCCGAAATGTCGTTCTGCTTTTTGATGACCCCGGTACACTTCAATAGTATAACTCATTGCCTGGAATGTATGAAATGAAAGCCCTATTGGCAAAAGAATTGATAAATATGGAATAGGATTTGAAAGTCCAAACCCATGTAATAAAAAAGAAAAATTGTGGTTTATAAAATTGTAATACTTAAATACAGCAAGCACACCAATATTTGCAATCAGGCTAAAGATCAGCAATAGTTTTCTTCTTTTACCCTTTGCATTTTCTATATAAATTCCAGCGAAATAGTCAATAATAATTGTAAACCCTAAAATCAGGATATAAATCGGAACAAAAGCCATGTAAAAATAACAGCTGCTTGCCAAAAGTAAAAACCATCTTTTATTGTAAGGAATCGAGAAATACAAGGATGTTACTACAATAAAAAAAATCAAAAAATGAAATGAGTTAAAAAGCATTCAGCTTGTCTATTTTTAGGTATTTAAACGAGTTTTTAGGTACGGCAAAAAAAGATCTGGCACCTCTTATTATAAAAAAATTTCTATTTCCCCCTTCTTGTAATTAAACCTTATAAGCATAAAAATACTCTGAAAAAATATTTTGAGTTCAAGGTTTGCCCAAAATGGAATTACTACTAACATATCTGTAAAAAAAATAAAATTATTTTTATTTTTTAAAGAGCAGGCTATCTAAGATTTTTTCGTTTAGATTCTAAACATTCCAAAATTTCACTTTAGCGCCTTCCTCATTCACCCTGCCCATTTGCCTGGCAGGGTTCCCCAACATCAATGCATAATCCGGCACATCTTTCGTAACTACTGCACCAGCTCCTATCATGGAATAAGCACCAATGGTTACACCGCAAATAATAGTAGCATTTGCTCCAATACTGGCGCCTTTTTGCACAAGTGTTTTTTTAAATTCATTTTTACGTTCAATAAAACTGCGGGGGTTTATTACGTTGGTAAACACTACTGAAGGCCCGATAAATACATCATCTTCAAATACCACACCATTATATACTGATACGTTATTCTGAATTTTTACGCCGTTGCCGATTGTTACCTTATTATCTACAAAAACATTTTGCCCTAATATGCAGTTACTGCCTATAACGGCCTGCGGCATTACATGGCAAAAATGCCAGATACGTGTGCCATTTCCTATAATGGCACCGGCATCTATAATTGCAGTGGTATGAATGATTGGTTGTGACACTGATATTTGCTAAATGATGTGCTGCTGTAAAAGAGTGCGACGCCAATGAAGCTGAATAGCAATACTGCCGCCCGGTACAAAAAAATAATCAGCAGTAAAAATAGGGTTTATCATTTATAGTTTATTGGTAAAAACTAAAACCCAAAACATGTAAGCCGAAACTCTAAGTATCTTTGCAGCTATGCATTACGCTTCAGTAGAAAATTTGACCAAGAGTTTTGGTATAAGAACGCTTTTTAAAAATATTACTATAAATATTGAAGAAGGGGATAAAATTGCGCTTGTGGCCAGGAATGGCAGTGGCAAAAGTACTTTGATGAAAATAATTGCCGGGCTGGATACACCCGACAGTGGCACCGTGTGGGTACATAAAGATATTAAAACGGTAATGCTGCAGCAGGATAATGACTTTGATCCCAATAAAACCATCTGGGATAATGTGCTGCGTTTAGACAACCCAGTAGTGAAAGTGGTAAAAGAATATGAGTTGTTTTTAGAAGAAGGCTCTGAAGATCATGATAAGTTGGGCGACCTGATGGCTAAAATAGATGATCTGAATGCCTGGAGTTTTGAAAGCGATCTGAAACAGATTTTAGGCAAACTAAACCTGCACCACCTTAACGAAAAAGTCGGCAACCTTAGTGGTGGGCAAAAGAAAAGAGTAGCATTGGCACAAGCGCTGATAGAAGCAGAACTGCACGAAGGCCGTTGTTTGCTGATACTGGATGAACCTACCAACCACCTGGATGTAAGTATGATAGAATGGTTGGAAGAATATTTAGATGCAGCCAAAATAACCTTACTACTGGTAACGCATGACCGCTATTTTTTGGATGCAGTGAGTAATGAAATTGTAGAGATTGATGATGAAAAAGTATTTGTGTATAAAGGTGATTACGATTATTTTTTAGAACAGAAAAGCCTGCGGCTGGAAGTGCAACAAAGTGAATTGCAAAAGGATAAAAATATTTTCAGAAAAGAACTGGAGTGGATGCGCAAGCAACCCAAGGCACGTACAACCAAAAGCAAGAGCCGGCAAGATGCTTTTACAGAAGTAGAAGACAGGGTGAAGCTGCAGAAAGAAATAGCAGAAGTATCGCTGCAGGTAAAGATGACCAGGCTTGGCGGAAAAATACTGGAGCTTAAAAAAGTAAATAAAAGTTATGGCCCCCTTACCATTATGAAAGGGTTTGATTATACTTTTAAAAGAGGCGAACGCATTGGCGTGGTAGGAAAAAATGGTGTTGGAAAATCTACTTTTTTAAAAATAGCCTTGCAGTTGGAACTGCCGGACAGTGGTAAAATAAATCATGGAGATACCGTGGTTTTTGGAAACTTTGGCCAGGATGGGCTGATGTATAAAGAAGATAAACGGGCCATTGAATACGTAAAAGATATGGCAGAATATTTCCCATTGGCTGATGGCACAAAGCTTTCTGCAAGTATGTTTATGGAAAAATTCGGCTTTACAGCCGAGCAGCAATTTACCATGCTAAGCAAATTAAGCGGTGGTGAAAAACGCCGGCTGCACCTGATGAGCATTCTGTTTTTAAATCCTAATTTCTTAGTACTTGATGAGCCCACTAACGATCTGGATCTGCAAACGCTTCGTACCCTGGAAGAATTTTTATTAGAGTACCCCGGCTGTATTTTAATTGTAAGCCACGACAGGTATTTTATGGATAGAATGGTAGATCATCTTTTTGCTTTTGAAGGCGATGGTGTGATACGGGATTTCCCCGGAAACTATACTCAGTACAGGGATGCAGTTAGTAAAGGGCTGCTTACTGAGAAGCAACAGCAGATAATGAAACCGGTAGAGGAAGATGGAAAGAAGTCGACAGACAGACCGCTACTAGCCACCGAAGTGCAGAGGAAACTTTCCTTTAAAGAAAAATTTGAACTGGAGAATTTAGAAAAAGAAATGCCTGCATTGCAATCAGAAAAAAAATTACTGGAAGAAAAAATGAATGGTAATATTGGTTACGATGAATTACAAAAAGCTGCTGACCGCATCAGTGAAATTATTGCAACATTGGATGAAAAAGAAATGCGCTGGCTAGAGTTAAGTGAAAGGGTTGCGTAGAATTAATCTGTACAGGCAATTATCTTTTTTAATAAATCATTTTCATCAATAACGTGAAGCCCCAACCTAACCACCACCAGTTTTTTTGAGGGGATGATATAAATATCCTGCCCATTAAAGCCATCAGCAAAATACATGTCTGCAGGCCCATCCGGATACCATCTTTTTGATAGATCTTTATCAAACCCATTCAACCAGAACTGGTAGCCATAATGTTTTCGATTGTCTGCTGAGGATGGCATTGTAGCTTCTTTAACCCATCCTTCAGGTAAAATTCTTTGCCCGCTGAATATTCCATCATTATAATATAACAAACCCAGTCTTGCACAATCCCTTGCAGAAGCATACATATATGATGAGCCGATAAATGTACCTGCTGCATCAGGTTCTATCACAGTATGAAGCATCCCTATTTTGTAAAACAAAGAAACGTATGGAAATGAATGATATAAAGATTCTCCTACCGTTTGCCTGATAATCCTTGATAATAAATTACTGTTGCCGCTGGAATAATTAAACTGTTTTCCCGGTTCATCAGCCAGGGGAAGCGACGCTGTATAGCCAGCCATATCTCCTTTTTTAAAAAGCATATTAGTTACTTCGCTTGCCTTTGTATAATTTTCTTCAAATTTTAATCCACTCGTTTGCTGTAATAATTGCTGCAGTGTTATCATTTTTCTTCTATCGTTGCCGCCTTGCCATTCATTAATTGGCGCAGGCAGCTGGGTATTTAACTGCTGATTTTTTACCAGTATTCCTATTAATGTACCCATAACAGATTTCACCATAGACCAGCAAAGCATTTTTGATGTTCTATTAAAGCCGGTAGCATATTCTTCGCCAACCAACCCGCCATCATACAAAACAATTAAAGCTCTCGTACCATGCTTTTCGATTATCCCATCTTCTTTAATTGCATTTATCAAAATATTTTTTAGCTGTTGACGGTTTATTCCATTGTAAGAACTATCAATAATTTTATCACCGGAAGGCCATGGAATAGAATCAGGATTTATTAGAGGGGGAGCGGTAAGTACAAATTTTTGAGAACGGATTTCTTTTTCTGACAGGTCATTTATAAGTGTGCAACCGAGGCCTCTTCTGAAAAATGATTTCTTCACTGCTAACCCGAAAATACTTGCCGTAACAGAAGAATCTGTATAGTTAATTTTATAACGGGCAAGAGAAAGTGGAAAATCTCCAAGCTCTTCTTTTTCTACACTCCCGGCATCTCTTCCTGCCACAAACATGCACGAGCAAAGGTTTTTAGCCCCATATCCGCTTATGATGGGGAAAGACTTCCAGGCATATTGAATAGCATAAACTAACAATACCAGCAGCAGAAATAAAAAGATTTGTTTAATATGCAGTCTCTTGATCATATGCTTTATTACAACCCAATGTAATAAATTTTATTATTGATTAAAAGGAAAGAATTGAATTGTATGTCACAATCTCCCTAAATTATTTTAACTTGTTCGATGCAATAATTACCCAAATGAAGCAACGCTTTTATTCACTTGATGTTTTTCGTGGCGCAACCGTGGCACTTATGATACTGGTAAATAACCCAGGTAGTTGGGGACATATTTTTGCGCCGTTAGATCATGCCGAGTGGCATGGCTGTACGCCTACAGATTTGGTGTTCCCGTTTTTTTTATTTGCGGTAGGTAATGCCATGGCTTTTGTAATGCCCAGGTTAGAAGTGGGAGGAAACAGAATATTCTGGAAAAAAATAATTAAAAGAACCATGCTCATTTTTTTAATTGGCTTATTTCTTAATTGGTTTCCATTTATAAAATACGACGATGCCGGAAAACTGGTAGTAAAGCCTTTTGAAACACTTAGGATTTTTGGTGTGCTGCAACGCATTGCAGTGGCTTATTTTTTTGCCTCCGTTATTATTTATTTCTTTAAAGTTCGTGGCTCTTTTGTGATTGGCGCTTTTATATTACTGGCTTATTGGTTTTTATGTGTGGCTGCTAATCCGGCCGACCCATTTAGTATACATGGCTGGTTTGGTACCGGGGTAGATATAAAGCTGCTCGGTGAAAATCACATGTATCATGGGGAAGGCATTGCATTTGATCCGGAAGGAACCATGAGCATTTTTGGCTCCATCGTACAGGTCATCCTGGGATATTTGGTCGGGCAATATATCCTGGCAAAAGGGAAAACCCATGAAATGCTTAACGGACTTTTTGTAACAGGTTGTGTACTGGTAATGGCAGGTTTTTTCTGGGATATGAGTTTCCC
>JBDUCK010000046.1:0-15267 GCA_040003485.1 Ferruginibacter sp.
TAAAAAATTTAGTAGATAGTCAGCGGTATATTTTTATTGCGGAATCCGTTTCTCCGTTAGGTAGCGAAAGAAGGCAACTGACCTCAGCATATTTTTTGCAGGTAACCAAAGACACTATAACATGTGATCTTCCCTATTTCGGGCGTGCCTATACTGCATCAATCGGTGTATCTGCCGGCGGTTTTCAGTTTACTTCTACCGAATTTGATTATAAAATTTCTGCAGGTAAAAAGAAAAGAGAGAACGTAGATATTAAGATAAAAGATACCTACGACACAAAACAATTATCGCTTGTTGTTTTTGAAAACGGTTATGCCTCTTTGAATGTAATAAGTAATAACCGCCAGTCTATTTCTTATTCGGGTTACATTACGGAAATTAAAAAATAGGAATTGTTCTATTTTTTTTGAAAATAGGAGCAACAATAAATATAAAATGCTGAATAAAAATTTATTGCTGAATGGCAGGCGGATAGCAGTGGAAAGCCCACAGGAGTGTGGAACGAACGACGAGGACTTGTAACGCCCGCCCGGATGAACCCCGTTCGGACAGGAATAGCCGCATACCTGCTGAATAAAAATTACTGCCCACTGCGCCAGATATTTTTAATGCATTGCTTCGCTTAAATCAACTTTCGCCGCCATTTTTCTTTGCTTTACCATTAAAACAATGGGCATACAAATAAGGAACATAATGCCCAGGTAAAGAAAAATATCCATGTAGCTGAGTACCGTAGCCTGTTTGGCCACCATCCCCTGTATGGCATTGTAGCCCATCTTTAAAGCAACGTCTGGCGGATAACCTTTACTGATAAAATTATTTTTTAATCCACCCAGGGTTTGCTGCACATTTAAATCTGTTGCAACTACATGAGACATAATTGTGGAGCTGTGCAGTACAATTTTCCTGGAAAGTATTGTAGTAATTAATGCGATACCGAATGAGCCGCCTAACTGGCGCATCATTCCTGTAAAAGCAGCACCCTGGCCTATTTGCTGTCCCTTTAATGACGATAAAGACAACGCCGTGATCGGAATAAACAGCAGCCCCAGGCCTACACCCCTGGCGATAAGCATCCAGAAAAAATCCTGTTTGGCCGTATCAGGTGTTATTATTTTAAAGCCCCAAAAACTGTAAATAAAAAATACAAACATCCCGGCTGCTGCAAGGTATTGTGGCTTGAAGCCTTTGGTAAGTAACTTGCCGATCATCGGCATCATAACCGCAGTCATTATTGCCGCAGGAATCATTAGTGCACCCGACTGGTAAGCCGTCCACCCTAAAACACTTTGTGTGTATAAAGGAATTAAAAACGTAGAGCCATAAAGGCCGAAGCCCATAATAAAACTCATTATAGTTCCTATCCGCAGGTTACCATTTTTTAATACCCTTAATTCTACAATGGGGTTTTTGTAACTCAACTCCCGCCAGATAAAAAAGAATAAGCCAAGTACGGCTGTGATAACAAGAAAAATTATGGTGCTGCTTTCAAACCAATCATCTTCCTGGCCTCTTTCTAAAACATATTGCAGGGAACTAACCGTTATGGCAAGCAGCCCAATGCCAAGCCAATCCACTTCATGAAGTTTTTTGCGCTCAGCATATTTTGGACTTCGTACAAACTGCAATGTTAGCAGTGTTGCAACAACGCCGATAGGAATGTTGATGTAAAAGATATAGGGCCAACTGAAATGATCTACTATGTATCCTCCTAGCGGCGGGCCGAGTGTAGGGCCGATAATTACACCAAGGCCATAGATAGCCTGGGCCATACCCCGTTTTTCAATAGGGTACGATTCGGTGATAATTGTTTGCGAAGTTACCAGTAAGGCGCCACCACCTAACCCCTGCAGAAACCTGAAAAAAACAAGCTCCCAGATACCATTTGCATTGCCGCATAAAAAAGAACAAACCGTAAACAGGATAACGGATGCAGCAAAATAATTTCTCCGGCCAAATTGTTGAGAAAGCCAGGAAGTCATAGGCACAATGATCACATTGCCTATTGCATACGCTGTTATCACCCATCCTACTTCCGCCAGGGTGGCGCCGAGGTTGCCCTGCATGTGTTTCAATGCCACGTTTACAATAGTGGTATCTACAATTTCCAATAGCGCACATAGGATAGCCGTAATAGTTATGATGGCTCTTTTTGCGCCATACTCTACCAATGATTCCTGCATTATCATATACTACTCTCTTTAATTTTTCTTTGGAATTTTAATCAAGATGCACATCTGCATTTACACTCATACCGGGCCTTAGTTTGAGCAGTAACGAATCACTTTTATTTGTAAAATTTATTTTTACCGGCAGGCGCTGCACTACTTTTACAAAGTTGCCACTGGCATTATCTGCCGGCAGTAAAGCAAACTTGTTTCCGGTAGCTGGGGCAAACGAACTTAACACGCCTTCAAAATCATGCTTTGGAAATGCATCTGCATGCACAATTACTTTTTGACCTTCATGCATTTTATTGTATTGCGTTTCTTTAAAATTTGCTACTATCCATTTATCGTTATTCAGCACAATACTAAATGTAGATTGCCCTGCCTGCAGGTATTGTCCCTGTTGTATGGGAACCTTAGACACCACGCCACTTTCCGGCGCTGTAATAACAGTATAAGAAAGATTCAGTTTTGCATTTTCCACATCTACCTGGCGTTGTTTAATCACCGAACCTGCTACACCAATCTGCTGTGCGGTAGCATTGCTTTGCGATGAGACTACGCCTGTTTGTGTAGCTGCCTGGTTCTTCTGTTGCACCAATACCTGCAATTGTCTTTCTGCCAATTCTTTTGCCGCCAATGCCTGTTCGTACTGCTGTTGTGTAACGGAGTGATCTTTTATAAGATTCTCATATCGCTGATAGTCCTGTGTAGTGCGGCCGACATTTACACGGGCCGCATCAATTTGTGCATTGGCTGTAGAGACTGCAGCATTGGTAGTATTTATATTCTTACTGGCAGCATTACTGTTGGCCTGGGCTGCGGTGTAGTTACTTTGTGCCGTGCCCAACGCAGCCTGTGCCTGCTGCAATACAATTTGAAGATCTCTATCATCCAGTGTCATCAGTGTATCCCCTTTATGAACGAACTGGTTATCCTTCACATTTACCTTTAAAACATACCCGGATATTTTTGAAATTACCGGGCTTATGTTTGCTTCTACCTGTGCATCATCTGTTTCTTCGTGATGCTGGCCATGGATGTATTTGCTAAGGCCAAACCAGCCACCGCCAAGTACAAGTAAAACTAAAACGATGATAAAGACTTTACTTCTTTTCTGTTTTGGAACTGCTGCCGGTTGGTTTTCTTCTGTTGTATTTGTTGCCATAAAAATTTAATTATGCTTTCTGTTTTTTATTTTGATAATAACCCTGCGGTTTGTAATAGTTTATTGTAAGCCAGTACTGCATCTGCTTTTGCAAACCGGATGTTTAATTTAGATTGAAGCAAAGAAAAATCTGCTTCCAGCAGATCGGTAATTGTTACCAGGCTATTGATGTATTTATTGTTGGTGATACGGTAGTTTTCGGTGGCCTGCGCTTCTGCTTTCTCATACACTTCTATTTTCTTCTGGCTTAACAGGTAATTCTGATAATCTTTATTTACCTGCAATCTTATATTATCATTTAAAATTTCTTCGGTAGCATTTGCTTCTGTATTTCTTGCGTTTGCCTGCTGTAATTTTGTATTGGTTTTCCAAAGGCTGGCAAGATTGTATTGTACGCCAACGCCTATGTTTACAGCATTTGTAATAGTTACCAGGTGAGGGATATAAGCGGCAATATAACCGCCGGTTAAAGCAATAGTAGGGTAGGCTTCCGCCCTGGCAGATTTAATACCTGTAGTTGCAGCTTTTTTTCTGAATGATAACGCCTGTACATCTTTCCGGTTTTGCAAAGCCTGCATTTCATAATCGGCAAAGCTTTTTATCGTTTGCCCGTCATTGATAAAAGTGCTGTCGATTACGAGTGTAGTATTTTCCGGTAAGCCAAGCATCAGGTTCATGTTTACATTTGCCAGGGTCAAATTATTTGCTGCATCCAGCAATGAAAGTTCGATATTGGAAGTTTGCAATTGAGATTTTAATAGATCGTTCCTGGCCAGCAAACCATTTTTTTCAAGGTTAGAAAAATTGGTATCTCGTGAGAGCGAAGTCTGGAGATTTTCTTTTACGATGTTAACTGCAGCTTCTGCTTTATATAAATTTATGTAAGCACTGGTGGTATTAAAAACCACGCCCTCTTTATCATTTTCAGCATCCAGTGTAGCGGCCTGTGCCAGGTACTTAGCAGATTCAATACCATATCTTATTCTGCCCCCTGCATATAATGGCAACGATAAGTTTGCAATTCCGTATGCTGCAGAGGAAATCTTGGGTGTACCGCCGCCATTGCCCGCAGAATCGCTTTTTGTTTTTAAATTTACATGGGCACTGCTAAGCCTTAAATAACTTCCACTTACTTTAAAATCGGGTAACTGGTTATTGTAAGCTTCTTTTACAACTGCGGCAGCTTCTTCAATTCTGGCATTGGAAATTTTTAAATTTTTACTGTTTTTAATGCTGAGATCAATGGCATCCTGCAGGGTTATTTTTTTTATATCCTGTGCTAAACCACGGTTCAGCGTAATTATCATCACTGCTAAAAAAGTTATGGTTTTTAATTTATTGCTCATATCCTAGTATTGCTTTAAATAAATTTTTTATGTGGCTGCTTAGCTTTGCAATGATCAAAACATCAAACTCTGCAGCAGGCATTTTTTTATAATTATTAAATTCCTTGTAATATTCTTTGCTTATAATAAACTGTGTGGCGGTGCCAGTCATCGTATTAAGCATCAGCATCACATCAATATCCTTTTTAAAAATCTTTAAACGCTGGCCCTCGGCAATAAGTTCACTGATGAGCTTTGCATAACTCAACTTTAATTCTTTTAAAAGTTTTAGTACAATTACATTTTTGTTTATCACTTGTTCGCAAAGCATTATTTTATAGAAAGATTGTTTTTCCATAACCCGGTTTACATAATCATCAATAAGGGTTTCTACTTTTTCATACGGCGACATAGATGGATTTACTATCAATGCCTCCACTTTTAATTTCATAGCACTCATCCTTTCGGTAAAAAGACTTTCCATCAATTTCTCCTTAGAGCCAAAATAATAGGAGATCATGGCGAGGTTTACCCCCGCGGCATCAGCAATATCCCTTACTGTAGCTCCGTCAAAGCCTTTGTCTGCAAAGAGATCTTCTGCAATTTTTAAAATATGAATATGTTTGTCTGAGATAGCCATTATTATTTTAAGAGCGCAAAGTTAAACATTTGTTTGAATTTATCAAACAAATGTTTAACTTTTATAAATGCTTAATAATTTGATAACATTCTTCTGCTTAATACTTCTTTATTGAAAGAAATATTTACCCAGTAAATTAATAATTGAGAATAATTAAGAAAGTTTAGAGAGCTCGGTAAACAGTTTAATTTGTTTTTCAGAAAGGCCCGTAGGTAATTTTACAGCATAAGTTATGTAGAGGTCTCCGAACTGGGCTTCTGATTTATAGACGGGAAAACCTTTACCCTTAATTCTTGTCTTTGTATTATTCTGGGTTTCTGGTTTTACTTTCAGTTTTAATTTTCCATGAAGGGTATCAAGAGTTATATCACCGCCTAATACGGCAGTGTATAAATCTATTTCCTGGGTAAACTGCAGATCATTGCCCACCCTTTTAAAAGACGTGTCATTTACAAGATTAAAAGTAATAAATAGATCACCCGCAGGGCCGGCATTAGCGCCCGGATTTCCATATCCTCTTAATTTAATTACCTGCCCGTTTTCAATACCCGCTGGTATGGTCAGACGCACATTTTTTCCATTAATGGTAATGGTTTGCTGATGTGTTTTAAAAGCACCTGATAAATTTATCTGCAGACTGGCATTTAAATCCTGTCCACGCATTTTAGCTTTTCGCTGCCGGCTGCCGCCACCACCAAACATGGAGGAGAAGAAATCAGAAAAGTCGCCGCCTTCAAAATCACCGCTACTATATTGCTGAGACTGCTGTTGTGACCGACGCTGTTGTTCGTATGCTTCGCCATGTTCCCAATCTTTACCGTACAAGTCATATTTTTTTCTTTTTTCGGCGTCACTCAATACCTCGTTTGCCTCATTTATCTGTTGAAATTTTTTATTGGCCTCAGGGCTTTTATTTACATCAGGATGAAACTGGCGGGCAAGTTTACGGTAAGCTTTTTTTATTTCGTCGGTTGTAGCGGTTTTTTGTAAACCTAATACATTGTAGTAATCTATAAATGCCATGCAGGGTTTGTTTATATTTCTAATACAAAATTAGATGCTTACAGTAACATAAGCATCCATTTTTATAAATCCTTTTACAATTAGATATTGTGCCAGGCAATAGGTAAGCATGATAAAAAAACCGGCGTATGCCAGCGGTGAATAAAATTTATTGATGGCCAGCAGGCTATCTGACACGACAAATAATGCTGCTCCCCAAATAAATAATTTACCCGCTTGTGAATTTACTTTATGATATACATGCAGACTGAATAAAAACATTAGTGAGAGAATTACAGCATATAAAATTACAGGAACTACCAGGGAGCCAAGCTTTGGAACTAATAAAAACAAGAGGCCCCCGGTATAAGCAACAACCAATATAATAAGTGCAGGCTTTTTTTTAAGCAAAGATGGAGCGGCAGACTTTATAGTTAAAAAAAACAGGATGTAAAATAAATGAGTAAGTAAAAAACAAACTAACCCTGTAATAAAAAACAGGGGGTTTCGGTCTTCAAAAAGAAGAGCTACATCACCCATAAATGCAAAAAACAAACCAGTAAGAACGAGGGCTTTTTTATTACCGGGCGAAACGCTGAAAAATAAGCTTATCACCAGGAGCGGCAATAGCAATGGCTTGGTAATAATGTGCAGAATCGAATTATTAAAAGCAGTGGCACCAATATCAATAAAAGCAATTATCCAGAAAATACTAAATCCATAGGATTTAAAAAATCGCTTCATGTATGTTTTATTTTCCTAATTTAAATCGATATAAGCTTTTGACTGAAAAAATTTAGAGAGAGAATCTTTTGCACGCAAAGTATCTGACAATGCTGTGGTAAAAGGAATGGAAAGTTTGTAATGGGTTGAATCCACATTAGATAATATTAAGGTGTGTCCGTAATTTGTCAACCGGGCATAAGCTCTTTGTGCGGCTTCTTTAGAAGAATATTCTTTTATCACCACTTTAAAACTATAACCGTCGTTTTTTAGCACTGCTGTTTTTGTAGTATCAGTAATTATTTTGCTGCTCGTATCAATTACTACAGGCACTTCAGGTTTGCTTACAGCCACAGTGTCGGGCACTGCTTCTATTTTTTCAACAGAGTTATCTTTATTTGGATTGCGTAAAAAATAAAATACTGCGATACCGGCAAGTACAATAAATAAACCAATCAACGCCACTAACCACCCTTTTTTAGAAGATGGTTCCCGAACGGGAGTGGTAAAAATAATCTCTTCTTTTAATTTTTCTTTCATTTGAACAGGTGCAGCTTCCAGGCGTGCACTAATGGTATTTCCCTGTATAAATTCATAAATGCCTTGCTGCGTTTTTACTAAAGTACCCAATCCTTCTATTATTAAAGGTTTGCCGATATTTAAAAACTGTTTGCTGAGTATGCTGTAAGATTCTACATCTGAGGTAGCAAGTGGTTTTATTTTACGTGTCTGTTGTACTACAAAATCGATCAGGCCGTCGTCCTGCGTTGCTTTATTATTATATTCAAATAAAATTGCATCGGGGGGTAAAGCTGTTTCCTTTTCATTATCAGAGGGAACAATAATATCAGGAGAAATGCTAAAGCTACCAATGTCCTGCAGCGTTACTTTTTTGTGGTTGTATAAATATTGAACGATCAGTTGTTCTATCTTCATAAAGAAAATGTTGTGAGCAACAAACCTACAGGTTATTGATAATATAGCCAAGCAAACCATTGAATTGCCTTAATTTTGCAGCATGCTATCAGATAAAGAACTGTCATTTATAGAGTACTGGGAGCAAAACAGGGAGCCGCAGCGTGGCTTCATCAGTAAGCTTACCAGGGGTTTGCCCATGGCAATTATTTTTGGGTTACCAATTATTCTTTCGGTGGCAGTAGTGTATTTTTTTTTCCCGGATTGGTACACAAAAATTTCTAATACTACCTCCGGAACCTTAGTTACACTTGTTATAGCAGTAGTGCTCGTTATCTTATTTTTTTCTTATTTCAGAATGCATTTTAAATGGGAAATGAATGAGCAGGCATACTTAGAATTAAAATATAAACAGAAACATTCCCGTGCAGCTATTTAATAATTTTTAAAATCTTAATTTATCAAAAACACAATTATGAAAAAATGGTCTTTGTTATTTATTATCCTTTCTGTAGTATTTTTTTCGTGTAAAAAAGAAACTGCCAAATGTGGCTATGCTCAATCCGACGCTATAGCTCCCCAGGCCGAAAAAGACTCTATTAAGCGATATCTTACCGCTAATAATATTTTTGATGCTGTAAAAGATACCAGTGGCGTTTATTATAGAATTGTTCCGCAGGGTACGGGTATGGCGCCCGGCATATGTTCTAATCTTACCGTAAGATATAAGGGTTCGTTTTTCACCGGTGTTGTGTTTGATGAAACCCCCGGTTCTACAACTACAAGCTTCGATTTAGGCCAGGTAATAATAGGCTGGCAAAAAGCTTTACCCTATTTAAAAAGTGGCGGAAGTATTGATCTGTACATACCACCATCCCTTGGCTATGGCCCTTCTCAATACCAGACAATACCAGGGAATTCTTATTTAAAATTTTCAATTGACCTTGTCAATGTACAATGATATTATCAACTAATTATTACAGGCTTTGAGAAATTATCAAAGCCTTTTTTTATTTAAATTATTTTAGGTGAACCACGAAGCTATTTCGGTATTTGATATGTTTAAAATTGGGGTAGGACCCAGCAGCAGCCATACACTTGGCCCCTGGCGGGCCGCCCAATTATTTACACAATCACTGCAGCAGAAAAATATTTTGGATGCAGTATTACGGCTGGAAGTTTTACTTTATGGCTCCCTGGCCAAAACAGGCGTAGGCCATGGTACAGATATCGCAGTTCAATTAGGATTAAGTGGTGAAGACCCGGTGACTTTTGATGTAAACGCTATCAGCGCCAAAATAAGCGACATTAGTGCGATGCGTAAATTATTGTTGGCCGGAAAACATGAAATTGATTTTACGCCTACAGATGATATAGAATTCCTGTACAGTGAATCACTCCCTTTTCATCCAAATGCACTTACGTTTTTAGTAGAATTAAAAAACGGTGAAACCATTGCAGAAACTTATTATTCTGTTGGTGGTGGCTTTGTGCAGCAGGAAGGTGCTGCGCCCTCCGGGACTGAAAAAATTCAATTGCCTTTTCCCATAAACACGGCTGATGAGTTGCTGCACTGGTGCCGCAAAACCGGCATGAGCATCCATGAAGTAGTGATGGAAAATGAGGGAGCGTGGAGGCCATACGACGAAACAAAAAAAGGTTTACTTAACATCTGGCAGGTGATGAAAGAATGTATATACCGTGGGTGCCATACCGGGGGCTACCTGCCCGGGGGCCTGCAGGTAAAGCGAAGAGCAGAATCGCTTAATAAAAAATTATTAAAAAATAATTCGGCTACCAACTATAACAGTTGGGCACAAACGATAAAAGAAGGAGGTAGCCAGTTTAATTATATTTTAGATTGGGTAAGTTGTTTTGCGCTGGCCGTAAATGAAGAGAATGCTTCATTCGGTAGGGTAGTGACGGCACCCACCAATGGCGCTGCCGGTGTAATACCTGCAGTGCTGCAATATTATATTTTATTTTGTGATGGTGACAGCGAAGAAAAAATCATCAACTTTTTATTAACCGCTGCCGAAGTGGGAAGCATTTTTAAAAAAGGCGCTACCATTTCTGCAGCCATGGGCGGTTGCCAGGCCGAGATCGGCGTAAGCAGTGCCATGGCTGCCGCAGCCCTTACCGAATCATTGGGCGGCACACAACGGCAGGCTTTAATGGCCGCAGAAATTGCCATGGAACATCACCTCGGTATGACCTGCGACCCCATTGGAGGGCTGGTACAAATTCCTTGTATTGAACGCAACACCATGGGCGCAATAAAAGCTATAACTGCCAGCCAGCTTGCCTTACAGAGCACACCCGATTTTGCCAAAGTAAGCCTGGATGGTGTAATAAAAACCATGTGGGAAACGGCCCTGGATATGAACAGTAAATACAAAGAAACATCGGACGGCGGCCTGGCGGTAAATGTGCCTATAAGTTTAAGTGAGTGCTGATTTTTTGGCTCCGGTCATTTGTCTTCTATGGCATCATCGTTGCATCGCACTCTTGTACGGCAGAGTATATTGCATCAATACTTTCAGTTCAAAGCTCTCCAAGTTTATTCAACACTTTTAATCACATATTCCACCGCATTCATTTGTATGCTGTTGTTTTTTTGTAAACCCATCAGTTTTAAACCCAGCGGCGATTGTGGCGAAAGTGCAATAACCATTTTATTATTCAATGTAATTTTTCCTATACCTGCAGAGAGAAATAGATAGTTTTTATTTGTTTCAACCAGGCTGCCTATGCGAACCTGTGCAGACTGCAATGCAGGATCAATCTTTTCAAAAATGGCCAGCTGTTTCTGCACTTCCCGTAACTGCCGCCGGATATTTTCCTGTTCAATCTGCAGCATAGCCAAGGCAGTTTCATGCTTATCGCCAGCGGTACTTTTGGTTTCATTTTTTGCACTTTCATATAGGTCATTAAGCCCCTGCTGCAACTGCATTATTTTTTCATTCAGTAATCGGCTAAAAGCTAAATGCACTTCTTCTTTAAAACTCATATTTATAAAAATTAAAAAATACCCTGCCTTGGTGGGTAACACAATAACCAAAGATGCGAATAAGACATCGCTTCAATTTAATTAAATTGATGAGTTTAAATTTTTAAATAACTTGTCTAAAGTATTTGATGTTGATTATGTAAGGAGAAAATTGTTTCGTGTGCTGCGGACCAGGGCGGAGGAATTATTAAGCCCGACGGGTCGAAGAAACGATATTTGGTACAATCTCGGTAATGAAGGTGTAAACGATATTCCATCTAAATAATTATTCCATGAAAATTTTTCTAACTATAATAAAAACATATATATCTGTAATTTTTCTTTTAAAAATGACTGCATGTAATTTTGGTCCAGGTAGCTATTCTTATGCTGAAACTTATGAATTAAACTATTCAGAAGAAAAAACAAAAAAGGCTATCAATGATTTTAAGCAGGAAAATCCTGATTTTTTAGTCCCAAAAACTACAATTAAAAATCAAGGGTCATACGATTTAGTAGACGAACCAATAAAAGAACCCTCATATTGGTATTGCTTTTATTTTTATTATAAAAATGAAAATAAAATTATTTTGACTTTAACACGTTCCGTATCAAAAGATAAATCTTTGATTGCTTTTGTTTCAATTAATGAAGGGCTAGATTTAGGGCATTGGAAGGATATCAATAAAAATTTTAGTAGTTCTCAAGATGATAAAGAGAAGAGAAAATTTGAAGAACGGATATTAAATAAAATTAAAGAAAAGCTAAATCAGTAGCTTATGCGCCGCTGCAAACAATCACCAAAAACGGTTATCCTTTCGCCTACGTTGGTGTCCTATCAATAATTAAGAACTATCACCCCCGTCTGGTTTTCTAAACCAACCGGATGAATGAATCTATAATGTAAAATTTCTGCAAACAATTGCGTGTATAATCAAATTAAAAACCGGTACAGTAAATATTATTTAATTTTGCTCCAATGACACAACTTTCTACATTAAATAAATATTTCTGGAAATACCGGTGTTGTTTTTAAGCCCCTGCTGCAACTGAATTGTTTTTTCATTCAGCAACCGGGTAAAATTTAATGCACATCTTCTTTAAAACTCATATTTATAAAAATTAAAAACTGCCTTGACTTTGCTCGTGGCGTACAAAACAAAAATGCGAATAAAAAGGCGCTTCAATTTAATTAAATTGAGTTGATAAGTTTGGTTTTTTAAATAACTTGTACAAAGTGTTTGATGCTGATCAGGTAAGGAGAAAATTGTTTCGTGTGCCATACATAGTGTCTGCAGACAAAGATGGGTACTAGAAAAAAGAAGAAGTGCGAAGGGATTTTGAAAGCAATGTAATTTTTTTTATTGGTGGATGTCTTCGTGACCAAGCCCATGTAAACGTCAGGCAGGTTCATCATTCAACGCTACTTTACGCACAAACAATTTTCTTTTTTTAAAAAATAAAATTTATTTTAGTAATCTAAAAATGAGTTTATGAAAATTATATTCCTTGCGCTCTTTTTGAGCCTTTCTATAAATCTTTTATCACAAAACGTAGGCATTGGCACCCTTACCCCTGACGCATCTGCAAAAGTTGAGATCAGTTCCACCAATTCCGGTCTTTTAATTCCACGGATGTCAACACAACAGCGGAACCTAGTATCCTCCCCAGCCAACGGGCTGCTTATCTTTAACACAGACAACAAAGCCCTTGAAATGTGGAATGCTACGGCCTGGATATCATTCAGCAGCGTTGGAATTTTAAATAACGGCGTGCCAGCTGGCCCCACATGTAATGGCGTGTGGTCTGCAAAAACCGACCTTACCGGGGTAGGGCGAAGGGCGGCTGTGGGTTTCAGCATAGGTGTAAAAGGTTATACCGGTACAGGCTTTGACGGCGTATCTTATGCAAAGGATTTCTGGGAGTTTGATCCCCTCACAAACACTTGGGCACAAAAAGCAGATTTTGGTGGCACTGGCCGAAGCAGCGCTGCAGCATTTGTCATCGGCGGTAAAGGATATGTTGGCACAGGCTACGATGGTACCAGTAAAAAAGATTTTTGGGAATATGATCCTTCCGTCAATACATGGACGCAGAAGGCCGCTTTTGGCGGTACAGCACGCAATGCTGCTGTCGGCTTTGCCATAAATAACAGGGGCTATACTGGTTCGGGATATGATGGCGCCGTTGATAAGAATGATTTTTGGGAATTTGATCCGCTGGCAAATACCTGGACGCAAAAAGCAGATTTCGTGGGTGTAGCCCGCAGTGGTATGGTTGCATTTACCATTGGTGCCAAAGGCTATGCCGGCACGGGCCAGCTTTCAAGTTCAGGTGTTTATAAAAAAGACATTTGGGAGTTTGATCCCATAGCCAATACCTGGGTGCCCAAGCTCGACCTGCCAGGCCTGGCCCGTACAGGCGCATCAGGACTTTCCATTGGCAGCAAGGGATATCTCGGCCTGGGCACCAATGGCACAGCAAGAAAGGACTTTTGGGAATTTGAGCCTGTAACAAATGCCTGGACACAAAGAACAGATTTTGCCGGTACAGCCAGACAAGGCGCTACCGCATTTACCCTTGGCAATAAAGGATACCTGCTTACCGGTTATGATGGAGGCTATAGAAAAGATCTTTGGGAATATTGCCAATAACCCCGCCCGGCAATTAGCCTGTTAACGCCAAAAAACGATCCTTGCTTAAACGTGTTTTCATAATGTGCCTTACACTCTTTGTTTCCTGCAACAGGCATCTCAGCAAAACCGAGAGCGCCTCAATTGGTCTGCCGGTATCACCGGAACATAATGAAAAGAATGATTTCTTTGCAAATATTTTCAGCAACGACACAATGCCTGCTACCCCTCCCTTGTATGGTTTTGGGTACGATATATTCCATAACAATATCTTGTACATCAGGCAGCGCAGTATCCCGGCAGTGCCGGGTATTTCGGGCTTTAAAACAATAGCCGAGGCTGCAAAAACCGCCGCACTGGTGCTTGATAAATTAAAAAACAATTTACTCCCTCCTTCCATTTCTATAAAAGAATTAGATAGCCTTGGAATCAGCATAACAGAACATCGATGATTAATAATTAATTTAAACTCAGCCTGTGGAATGATTTTTAATTTTGATGCTCACAAATTAAATATGGTCAAGGATGTCAATTAGAAACGAAATACAAATAGCAGTTGCAATTTTTTTTATTATAGGATGTAATAATAAACTGAATATTGCCGGTTAAAAATAATCTCTCCATATTAGTATCAGCATTCCTGCAACAGCCAATAAAGAATATGCCCAGCTTTTAAGCGATACTCTTTCGCTGCTGACGGTATTCCGCTATTATCTTCGCCGCTGCCTGGTCTCCCGACCAGCGGCGCATAGGGAATAAAGAAGCAACAATATTTTTCACCTTCCATTGTTGTCCTATCAATAATTAAGAACTATCACCCCCGTCTGGTTTTCTAAACCAACGGGAAGAATGAATCTATAATGTAAAATTTCCGCAAACAATTGCCTGTATAATCAAATTAAAAACCCGTACAGCAAATATTATTTAATTTTGCTTCAATGACACAACTTTCTACACTAAATAAATATTTCTGGAAATACCGGTGGTTGTTCTTACTCGGTATCTTGTTTGTTATCCTTACCAATTACTTTCGCATCCTGGCGCCGCAGCTTACAGGCTATGTTGTAAATGCAGTAGTGACTACGATAAGCCATAATTCCACCGGCCAATCAATGAGCCAGCAGGCACATCATAATTACGACATTCTTGTTAATGCCATCATCAGCCGTTTTGATATAATGCCTTTTAAAGAAAAAATTCTTTGGACTGTAATTATTTTATTAGTGATAGCAATTATCAGTGGGTTCTTTATGTTTCTTATGCGGCAAACGATCATAGTTATGAGCCGGCATATTGAGTTTGACCAGAAGAATGAAGTATTTGCTCATTATCAAAAATTAGATACCACTTTTTATAAAACCCATAGCACCGGCGATTTAATGAACCGTATTTCAGAAGATGTAAGCCGGGTAAGAATGTATACCGGCCCGGCCATAATGTATTTTATTAACCTGGCAGCAGTAATTAGTTTCAGCATATTTTTTATGCTGCGGTCGGATGTTAAGCTTACCATCGTAGCCCTATGCCCTTTACCTATACTGGCTTTCACCATTTATTTTGTAAATACCATCATTAACAGAAAAAGTGAAAAGATACAGGCTCTCCTGAGCGATCTAACGACAAACGCCCAGGAATCCTATTCCGGTATTCGGGTTATAAAATCTTTTGTACAGGAAAAAGCGATGTTGGGTTTTTTTAGAACCA
>JBDUCK010000047.1:0-15205 GCA_040003485.1 Ferruginibacter sp.
TATGCTGAGGATATTTTTCGGATAAATATGTCAGGGTGTCTATGGTGAAAGAAGGCTTTGGTAGTTTAAACTCTACATTACTTGCTTTTAAATTTTGTTCTCCTTCTATGGCAGTTTTAATTAATTGTAAGCGATGGCTTTCATTGAGTAAACCATATTTGTTTTTCAAAGGATTTTGGGGAGAAATAACAAACCACACTTGGGATAGGTTAGTGTTTGAAAGAACATGCGAGGCTATGATAAGGTGCCCTGTGTGAACAGGATTAAAAGAACCGAAATACAGGCCGATATTCATATTAATAATTATAATAATTTAAACTTCTTCTACTAATATATGTTCTGCTTCATCTAGCCTTAAGCTTAATCTATAGCCGGCAACGCTTATAGAAATAGGATCTTTAAAAGGGGCAATTTGATCTACTGTAATGGTTTCTCCAGGTATGCACCCCATCTCCATCAATTTTAAAAAAATCTCATCACTTTCAAAAGATTTAATAATAACCTGTTTGCCAACCTTTATTTCTGATAATTTTTTGTACATAACATACGCCTTAGATAGGGACAAAATTAGTTTATTGCAATTGTCATTAATTTCGAGTTAAGAAATATAACTATGGAAATAAGTTTTCATTTTCAAAAGACTGCAACACTTGAACAAAGGAAGAAATTAAAACTTTTTATAACCTCCATTTTTAAGTCGGAAAAAAAAACCGTTTCAAACCTAAGTTTTGTCTTTTGCTCAGACGCTTACCTGTTAGAGATCAACAGGAATTTTTTGCAGCATAATTTTTTTACCGATATTATTACTTTTGATTTATCACAAAAAAATCAGAAAGAAATTGTGGGAGAAATTTATATTAGTGTAGATAGGGTGAGGGAAAATGCTATCACATTTCAAACTAAAATCCAGCAGGAACTCCAGAGGGTAATGTTTCATGGTGTTTTACATTTAATAGGCTATGCGGATAAGTCAAAGCCACAAAAGGCTAAAATGACTCAAAGGGAGAATTTATACCTTAAAAAATATGCTGTTTCCACGTGAAACATTTTTAGATGTTCCACGTGGAACAGCCTTCTTAGAATATTAGTTAATAACATGAAATTGCGCTTTTGTAACTTTGCGCCATGTTTCAGAAATATGATGTAATAGTAGTGGGGGCCGGGCATGCCGGTTGTGAGGCTGCAGCTGCAGCTGCAAATTTGGGAAGCTCTGTATTATTGATTACAATGAATATGCAAACAATAGCCCAAATGAGCTGTAATCCAGCAATGGGTGGCATCGCCAAGGGGCAAATTGTAAGGGAAATAGATGCAATGGGTGGCTATAGTGGTATTGTAAGTGATAAGAGTATGGTGCAGTTTAGAATGCTTAATCGTTCAAAAGGCCCAGCCATGTGGAGCCCGAGGGTTCAAAGCGACAGGATGCTGTTTGCAACTACCTGGAGGGAAATGCTGGAAGCTACCCCAAATGTTGATTTTTACCAAGACATGGTAAACGGTTTAATAATTGAAGATTCAATTGTAAAAGGAGTAGTTACCGGGCTGGGGCATAGCATTAGGGCGAAAGCTGTAGTATTAACCAACGGAACTTTTTTAAACGGGGTTATTCATATAGGAGAAAAAAATTTTGGCGGGGGAAGGGTAGCTGAAAAAGCAGCCACCGGTATTACCGAACAATTGGTTTCCCTTGGTTTTGAAAGTAAAAGGCTAAAAACCGGCACGCCTCCCAGGGTAGACGGAAGAAGTCTTGATTACAGTAAAATGGAAGAACAAAAAGGAGATGAAGAAATTGTCGGGTTTAGTTTTATTGAACAGCCATCCCTTAAAGCTGCTGAGCAAAAAAGTTGCTGGATTACCTATACAAGCCCGGAAGTACACGACGTACTAAAAACCGGTTTCGAATCGAGCCCAATGTTTCAGGGACGCATACAAGGCACAGGACCAAGATATTGTCCCAGTATTGAAGATAAAATAAACAGGTTTGCAGAAAGAGAGCGTCATCAACTATTTGTAGAACCTGAGGGATGGAACACAGTAGAGATATATGTAAACGGTTTTTCTACTTCTTTATCTGAAGAGGTACAATTAGAAGCTTTGCGGAAAGTACCAGGCTTTGAAAATTGCAAAATGTTTCGCCCCGGATATGCAATTGAATATGATTTTTTCCCTCCAACCCAGCTCAAAATGAGTCTGGAAACCAAACTAATTAAAAACCTTTTTTTTGCTGGACAGATAAATGGGACTACCGGGTATGAAGAAGCTGCCTGCCAGGGGTTAATGGCAGGCATTAATGCCCATCAATCCTCCATTGGAAACGAACACCTGGTATTAAAAAGAAGTGAAGCTTATATCGGCGTGTTAATTGACGACCTTATAAATAAAGGGACAGATGAGCCATACCGGATGTTTACCAGTAGGGCAGAGTTCAGAACTTTATTGAGACAGGATAACGCAGATCTCAGGCTTACCGAAATAAGCTATAAACTTGGTCTTGCCAGCCAGCAAAGAATGGATAAGGTGGTAATAAAGAAATTGCGGGTAGAAGAAGTAAAAAAAATCCTGGACGCAACAAGCATTGAGCCATTGACATCCGAAGATTTTTTAAAAAGCGTTTACTCCGCACCGTTAGTTTCAAAACAAAAAGCGTATCAATTGCTGCTGAGGCCGGATGTAACTTTAAAAGGAATGATAAAAGCCCTACCGGCACTTAGTGAAAAATTGGCCGGCATCAGTACCGAAGTGTTGGAGCAGGCAGAAATTCAGATTAAATACGAGGTATATATTGAAAAAGAAAAAGAACTGGTGGGGAAAATGAATCAGTTGGAAAATCTTTCGATTCCCGAGAATTTTAATTATGAAAAACTTGTTTCATTAAGCAATGAAGCAAAACAGAAATTTAAGAAAATTCAGCCACGTACGCTGGGGCAGGCTTCCCGTATATCCGGGGTAAACCCAAGTGATGTACAGATTTTGATGGTATACATGGGGAGATAAAGATTAAAAAAATGCAAAAAGGTAAATAAAATTTTATGAATATTTCTTTAGCAGAAACTTCATCAAAAGAAGAAGTTTTTGAAGCAACAGAAAAATATATTTCTTCGTTTGTGCGTATCCGTTCTTCAGATGTTTCCCGGCCATGGGGCGGCTTTTTGGTAATAGACGAAAACGATTCAGATAAATTTATTCAACAGTTTTTCCCTCATCTTAAAAAAGAAGATTTAATTATTGCCGGAAAGTTAAGCCCTAAAATTTTACTGGTAGCTCCAGGCAAAAGATTAAGCTGGCAGTACCATCACAGGCGTGCAGAAATATGGAAACTTATTGCCGGCGAAGCCAGTGTAATAACCAGCGATACAGATGATCAAAAAGAAACGAAGCATTTACAGACCAATGATATTATTGAGTTGAAACAAGGGGAACGTCATCGCCTGGTTGGCCTTAATAATTGGGGCATTATTGCAGAAATATGGCAGCATACAAACGCCGCCCAGCCCAGCGATGAGGATGATATTGTAAGGGTGCAAGATGATTTTGGTAGATAATATTAGCCGCTTTTCGAAGCAGAATATTTTTCTGAAGCCATCATTAATTTTATATCACAATAACTATAAGCGGGCAGCAAATCTTTTATTTTTTGTAATAATTCTCCACGGTTATTGTTAAATACTTTTAAAATTTCGGATTGCTTTTTAGTGTCCAGCAGTTCATCAATATTTAAAGTGCCGTTCTCTACGTAGTGGGCAAGATGGCCTTCAATTGTTGTAAGGGTAAGGGCTCTTTCTTTTGCAATTTCCTGCATGGATTTTCCTTGCTTGTATAAATCATAACTCAACAATTTTGTATCAGGCTTTGGAATGGTTGATTTTAGCTTTCTTTCTTTTTTAGCGGGCAGTTGCGTAACCTGGCTTTCAAGATTGTGCAATGAAGCATAATCTTTAATGATACTGATAAAATCGTTGCCAAATTGTTTCAGCTTTATTTTTCCAAAGCCATTTATATTACCCAGTTGCTGCAAAGTCTGTGGTAGATAAATACACATATCAGCAATAGACTGTGAGCCGCAAACCATATACACAGGTAAGTCCAACTCTTTACATAATTCATCTCTTTTATCTTTTAGGGCAGCATATAAATCAGGATGCGCTATATCCTTTGGTACATACGTAGCCCTTCCGGAATACGCATTAATTGTAAATGATTCTTTTTTAAAATTTGTCTTTTGCTTTTGGTATTCAGTAAGTAAAAAGCCCTGTTTACTTGACTGCAATAAATGCATTTTAAAACAAACAGCATCAAACAGTAGCTGTAATTTATTATTATAATCTTTAGCCAACTGCCGGTTATCTGTAATGGCGGGTGATTGTAATAATAATTTTTTTGTACCTACCAGCTCATCAAAAAACCAAAGGGCCGCTTTGCCAAACCTTTCCTGCAAAGCAATATTTTTTTCCGGTAAAGCAGCCTCTGCAAAATAGCCATTTAATACAGCGGCGAATTTGCTGCTGTTTTTTATATAGATCTCAAAATGAAGGTTTAATTTTTTTATCCATTCAGCTACGGCGTTTCCAAGGCTATTCTGCTGGCTATAATTATCCAGATCGGTAAATAATTTTCCTTCTTTTGTAAAATCAATCATGCCCAGCATCATATCCTGCTGGTAGGTTGCCATGGCAGCTTCTAACAGGCTTGCCTGTGCTTCGCTGCTTTGCTGTGTTTTTGCAAATGATACAATGCGTTCATCGCTATGCAGGCTATTGTAGGAAATTTTACTTTTTAATATCATTCCCTGCAGGCTTACACAACGGCTAATTGCTACATATACCTGCCCTGGTGCAAAAGCACTGCCGGCATCAATTATAGCTTTTTCAAATGTAAGTCCCTGGCTTTTGTGTATGGTAATGGCCCAGGCAAGCCGTAAAGGATATTGTATAAACGAACCCAATTCTTCTTCATCTATCTGTTGCGTATTTTTATCAAGGATATATTTTATGCTGCGCCAGGTTTCCTTTCTTACTTCAATGGTTTGAGATGTGTCATTGTCTTTGCAGATAACAAATATTTTATCATTTTCAATTTTTTCAACTGTACCGATTTTACCATTAAAATACCGGCGTATTTTTTCGGTATCGTTTTTTATAAACATTACCTGGGCACCAATTTTTAATTGCAACAGTTCATCAGCCGGAAAAGATTTTTCATAAAACTCGCCCTCTACTACAGCTCTAAAGGAAAAAGATTTTCCTTGCAATGACGCTAATGCATCATTATTAATACTGTCGGCTTTATTATTGTGCGTCGTAAGCGTAATGGTATTGTCTTCTTTTTTGGCAACTGCATTTGGCAGAAACCTGCTATGCAAAAAAGCATAATCACCTTCATCCATCTCGTTATTTCGTACCTGGTTCAGCAGGTTTATGAAGTCTGCATCGGTTTGGCGGTAAACCTTTTTCAATTCAATATAAACAGGCGGCTCTGCAACAGTTGCATGGCTGCTGAAAAAATATTGATTGGCATAATAGTCTTTTAAAATCTGCCACTCCTCATCTTTTACAACTGGTGGCAATTGATACATATCGCCGATATACAAAACCTGTACTCCGCCAAATGGTTTGTGATGCTGGCTGCGAACGTGCCGCAGTACGGCATCTATTGCATCAAGCACATCACAGCGTACCATACTGATCTCATCAATGATCAACAATTCCAGTTGCTGCATTACTTCTTTCCGTTCGTTGGTGAGGCGTAGTTTGCTGATGAGGTTTTGTTTATCGCTTACTTCAGCATTACCCCATTGTGTTTTACTAACGGGAATGTATGGCCCAAATGGTAATTGAAAAAAAGAATGAATGGTAGTACCGCCGGCATTGATGGCAGCTACACCTGTGGGAGCCACAACGGCTGTGTTTTTTGATGTATTCTCTTTGATGTATTTTAAAAAAGTGGTTTTTCCCGTGCCGGCTTTGCCTGTTAGAAAAACAGGATGGCTGCTGTTATTGATAAAATCGGCTGCTGTTCTGAAAATAATATTTTCATCATCGGGGCTGTGCATTTCACAAAAATAAAGATTACAAAAATCAAGGAGGAAAAAAAATGTATGTGCCGCTGCAAATAAATTACTGTAGGCAACGGCGCATACATTCCAAAGAAGGCTAGGCAGTTGCCTTACCAAACATTAGTATTTCATTAACCTGTATTTCGGTGATGTATTTTTTGTTACCTTCTTTATCGGTGTAGTTCCTGTTTACAAGTTTACCTTCTATGGCTACCTCTGTGCCCTTAACTAAAAATTTTTCGGCTATGTCTGCTACTTTCCCCCAGGCAATTAAATTGTGCCATTGGGTTTCTGTAACTTTTTCGCCTTTTGCATTGCGGTAGCTTTCATTAGTAGCTACTGAAAAACGAACCAGTTTTTTGCCGCTTTCGGTGTTGCGTACTTCCGGTGCGTTTCCTAAATTTCCAATCAGTTGAACTTTGTTTTTTAATGCGTACATGGTCGTAAATTTTAATTGTTTATAAATTTTTTATTTCACCCAATTTGGCAACAACCCGTTACCGTATTGATTATGCAAAGATGCTATTGGTAAAAAATGATACCCGTATTTTAATCGTTTATAGTTGTATATACCCGTTTGTAAACGCTTGTACTTGTAAATAATAAATTGTAGCTTTCCCCTTAAAATCAATACCAACCTGCATGATAGCAACTACCCAGCCTGTACTTTGCCTTGCCTGTAATAAACCGATAAAAGGGCGTACCGATAAAAAATTCTGCGACGATTACTGCAGAAACAATTTTAATAATCAACTAAAGTCAGGTACAACTAACCTTGTTAGAAATATAAATAATGCGTTGGGGAAAAACCGGCGCATCCTGGAAAGCATTATCCCGGCCGGAGAAGAAACATTTAAAACCAACAAAGAAAAATTGCTACAGAAAGGTTTTCAGTTTAAATATATTACTCATAGTTATACCAACAAAAAAGGGGATGTATATTTCTTTTGTTACGATTACGGCTACCTGCCAACTGGCAATGATTGGTATTTACTGGTGAAGCGGAAAGCGGAATAAAAAAATAAAGGCTACCGGAATAAACAGCAGCCTTTAAAAAGAATGTATAAAATAGTTAATCCTGTTTCTTTACCAGTATGGCATAGATCACATACAGCCATCCCAGTATGCCATGTATGATGGCCCAGAGGATGGATTTATTTCTGCTCCAGGAAATAACAACTGCGATAATAGTCCCAAGGCCAATACCGGGCGCTATATAAACAGGGCGGGCATACGTAGGATCGTTTGTTGCGGTGGAGGTGCAGGAGGCAAGTAATAAAAGTAAAAAAGGAAAAGCAAGGGAAAATTTCTTTGTCATAATAATAGTTTTTCTTGTTAACCTTAAATAATATTGTTTAAAGGTTTTAATAGCTTGTCTAAAAATACGGATTGCAAAGTATAAATGCTCCTGTAAAATTTAGTGCAGAGACTCCAGCCCCGATAGTAGTGTAAAGCCCGGTGAGGATTTATGTGTTGGCCAGTGCCGTACTTGCAGTGATAGCGGGACTAATGCTATTTGAAAAACTACAGTTGTGCTTCCACAAAAAATGTATAACTAACTCTTAAGCCTACCCACTAAAAAAATTTGCCCTATCTTTGTACCAGTTCATTTATTTAGCGGCATTACAAGCCAGTTTATTGTAGATTATCACTCCCCAATAATATACTCTCAAAGAGTACCTCGTTTATGATGATGAAGTAGAACCCTTCATTCCCGCAATCATTTTTAAAAAAACAACCATTGTTATTTACAGACTTAAACATTATTAAGCCCATTTTAGATGCGCTTACTGACGAAGGTTACACCAAACCTACACCCATTCAACAACAAGCCATACCACATATTGCGCAAGGCAAAGATCTGCTGGGCTGCGCTCAAACCGGCACCGGCAAAACCGCAGCGTTCGCCATTCCTATGCTGCAATTATTAGCAAAACCTACTACCATGGAAAGCCGTGGCCAACGACCCATCAGGGCTTTGATCCTTACGCCTACACGGGAACTGGCTATCCAGATCCAGGAAAGTTTTAATGCTTATGGTAAAAATCTTCGCCTGAAAAACTTAGTAGTGTTTGGCGGCGTAAACCAGGGCCCACAGGTAGAAGCCCTTAAAAGAGGGGTAGATATTTTAGTGGCTACACCCGGCCGTTTATTAGACCTGATAAGCCAGGGCTATATTCATTTGAAAGACGTAGAAATATTTGTTTTAGATGAAGCTGACCGTATGCTGGATATGGGTTTTGTACATGATGTAAAACGCATCATCACAAAAATTCCGGTAAAGCGGCAAACTTTATTTTTCTCTGCAACCATGCCTGCAGAAATACAATCATTGGCAAACAGTATTTTAAATAGCCCTGTAAAGGTAGAAGTAGCTGTGGTTTCCTCTACCGCCGATACCATTGAGCAATCTTTATATTATGTAGAAAAGGAAAATAAAAAATCTTTACTGGCATTTATACTTGCAGATAAAACTATTGAAACAGCCCTGGTATTTACCCGTACCAAACATGGCGCCGATAAAGTGGTGAAAGACCTGGTGCGTATAGGAATAAAAGCAGAAGCCATCCACGGCAACAAATCGCAGAATGCAAGACAAAGAGCACTAAGCAATTTTAAAAACAGGGATACAAGGATATTGGTAGCAACAGATATTGCAGCCCGTGGTATTGATGTGGATGAGCTTACTCATGTTATTAATTATGAGTTACCCAATATACCGGAAACGTATGTTCATCGTATTGGCCGTACTGGTCGTGCCGGCTTAAGTGGAACATCCTTTTCTTTTTGCGATGCAGAAGAAACAGCAGAGCTTCGGGACATACATAAACTCATTGGCAAACAAATACCGGTAGAACAAAACCATCCTTACCACACAACTTTTACGGGTTTTACAAAAAGACCGGCACCACAGCAAAGGCCGCAAAGAAGTTTTAACCAGAGAAATGCCGGCGGTAGTCAACCACAAAGAAGATTTGGAACAGAAAAGCCAAGAAACTTTGGCAACAGGGCACATTAATATAAACAAAGTATAACTTTTGATGCAGTGTTATGACAGAATAACACTGCATTTTTTATTTGCATAATTTTTGTAACTTTTAATATTAAAAATCTAAGAAAATGGAATTAAATAAATTAACTCCCGAAGAAGAATATGTGATTTTAAGAAAAGGTACGGAAAGACCTTTTACCGGAGAATACAATAGTAACAAGCAAACCGGAACCTATGTATGCAGGCAATGCAATGCCCCCTTATACCGCTCAGAAGATAAATTTGACAGCCGCTGCGGTTGGCCAAGTTTTGATGATGAAATTACGGGTGCGGTAAAACACTTAACCGATGCAGACGGTAGCAGAACAGAAATTGTTTGTGCTAATTGTGATGCACATCTTGGACATGTATTTAAAGGGGAGCGGTTCACTAAAAAGGATACCAGGCATTGCGTAAATTCTATTTCAATGAAATTTGTACCGGAGGATGGAAACACGCCCGCCTGACCAGACGGGTAGGGAAGACACGGATAAAACTGATTAGCACAGATATTATAAACATCACAAAAAAATAGGCTTCATTTTTTAAGAAGCCTATTTTTTATTACATTATCGAATATTTATTCGCACTCGCCTCTCCACCGGAGAGGCCCGCCCGGATGACCTGGTCGGACGGGGGGTTAGGGGGTGAGGTTTTTACATCACCATAAAATCTACTTTTTTATTTCCCCACCAAAGCGACACCATGCCTGCGTCGCTGATGGTAAAAGTCATTTTTTCCATTGAACTGGCTTCGGCAGAAGCCTTGGCATTTACACGTAACTGATCATCTGCTTCCTTATATTTAAAAGCGCCCCATTGAGCGGCCGTTTTATTAAAAATCAGCGTAACATCCTCACCATTAAAAATGGTAAAAAAAGCATATTTACCAGCGGGTAATTTTGCACCATTAACAGTTATGTCCTTATCTGTTTCAAAAACGGTTGCCTCATTAGCGCCGGTACGCCATACCTGGCCATCCATTGGCTCAAGATCTTTACCAATGGCCCTTCCTTTTACCGAAGGCTGGCTGTAATCTATGCTGATGGTTGCGCCGGAGTTTATTTTTTCTGATACTTTTGCCGGCGGGCTCGGTCTTTTGGTTTTATCCTCAGGCGCTTTATCTTTCATTTTTTCCTGGGCTGTTGCTTGCAGGCCGGTAAACAATACCGCTGCAAAAAAAACAGCACTAAATAGCTTTTTCATAATTTATTTTTTTAATTATTATTAAACAAATGTGATTTATAAAAGTAACTTTTATCATTGCATTTATTATACCACTTATCCTTTTTGTTATTAAAATTTAATATGGCACAATTATTTATATTTACAGTCCTTAAATAAAAAACTATGAATAAATTAGTAAGAGGTCTTATAGCAGGATATGGCGCAAAAAAATTAGGTGGCGGCTGTTTAAGTACAGTGGTTATTTTCTTTGTAATATGGTATGCATTGCAGCGGTGTTAAATTAATCGGGCGGTTATGTGATGAGGGCAAAAGGATTTCACATTTCCTTTCCCCATAGTTTAGCACCACCTCTAATGCCATCAACATTGGTTACCACTTTTATATTATCAGCTAATTTAAAATTTATTTTAGCGGCATTTCCTCCGCCCAGGTACAAGCTGTCATAATTAAATACTGATTCTAAAATATTGATGATCTTTTCAACCCGCTTATTCCATTTTGCTTCTCCTTTCTTTTTCAAAGCTTTCTCACCAATATATTCATCGTAAGTTTTCTTTCCGCTTATGGGGTGATGTGCAAGCTCCAGGTGAGGCAAAAGTTCTCCGTTATAAAGAAAAGCGGTTCCAAACCCTGTTCCCAGGGTTATCATTATTTCTAAACCTTTACCGCTTACTACAGCAAGGCCCTGCATATCCGCATCATTAATTACTTCGGTTGGTTTACCTAAAGCTTCTTCCACTATTTTTGCAAAAGGAATTTTATTCCAGTTTTTTGTATCAAGATTTGGGGCGGTAAAAACCACTCCATCTTTTATATACCCGGGAAATCCCACTGCTATTTTATCATAAGCCATAAAACTTTTTACCAGTGTTTTAATGGTTTCCAAAACAGTTTCGGGATTTGCAGGCACAGGCGTATCCAGCTTTTCGTAATCCATTAATTGGGTTCCCTGCCTGTTTAAAACGGTAGCTTTTATGTGCGAACCCCCAATATCTATTGCAAGTATTTTAGGCGATAAATCTTCCATAACTTATTAAATATAATTTTGTTTGTGAAAGGAGAGTAAATCTATTATAAAACATTTACAAATAGACAAATCTTACACTTATAACAAACAGAAAACAAATGTTGTTGTAAATTCATAGGCAGACATTTTATCAATTATGAAAAATATAACGACAGAGCAACGAAGGCTTAATGCAAATGCTGAAAAGGAAGTTCCATTGGAAAAATGGGGATCATATTTAAGCGAAAGGCAGTGGGGAACAGTTAGGGAAGATTATAGCGGCAATGGAGATGCCTGGTCTTATTTTCCGCACGACCATGCAAGGAGCCGTGCTTATATGTGGGGAGAAGATGGCATTGCCGGGCTTTGTGACTATATGCAGGATATCTGCTTTGCCATAAGCCTGTGGAATGGCAAAGACCCGATTTTAAAAGAACGGCTTTTCGGGCTTACAAATGGAGAAGGCAATCACGGCGAAGACGTAAAAGAACTTTACTATCACCTGGATAATATCCCTTCGCATTATTACATGAAGTACCTGTACAAATATCCACAGGCAGCTTTCCCTTATGAAGAATTAATAAATGAAAATAAAGAACGAACCAGGCAACAATCGGAATATGAAATACTGGATACAGAAGTATTTAAATACAATAAATATTTTGATGTTTTTGTAGAGTATGCCAAACTGGATGCAGAAGACATTTTTATAAAAATTGAAATTATTAACCGGGGCAATGAGCCTGCTCCAGTAACCATATTGCCTACCATCTGGTTTTACAACAGGTGGCAATACGGCGGCGTTAAAGTAAAACCAGAAATAACATTACGGGATGATTCTTCTGTTTATATAAATCATGAAAGAACAGGCAAATATTTTTTATATTTTCAAAAACCAGATGATGCCTGGTTTACAGAAAACGAAACTAATTTTAATAAGCTGTTTGGTACACCCAACAAAAGCGATTTTGTAAAAGATGCTTTTAATGAAGCCGTTATTGAAAATAAAAAAACTACGGCGTTTAAAAATAAAAAAACCGGCACCAAATTTTCTCCGGTGTATAATTTACAAATAAACCCAGGCGAATCACAATCAATATTTCTCCGCCTTTCCGATAAAGAAACAGACACACCGTTTGAAAATAATTTTGCCGCCCTGTTTGATAAAAGAAAACAGGAAGCAGATGAATTTTATGATTTTGTAAATGAAAATAAAGAGGAAGAAATAAAGCAGATAAACCGCCATGCCTTTGCTGGCATGCTATGGAGCAAACAATATTATCATTTTGATGTAGAACGCTGGCTGGATAAAGGTGATGGTATTAAGCCGGTTTCTGCAGAACGCTTAAAGAACAGGAATCACCAGTGGAAAACATTAAAAAACCAGGATGTCATTTCCATGCCCGATAAATGGGAGTATCCCTGGTACGCCGCCTGGGATGCTGCTTTTCACGCTATTGCTATGGCAGCTATCGACCCGGTATTTGCAAAAAATCAGTTGTTGGTTTTAATGCGGGAATGGTATATGAACCCAGAAGGGCAGCTACCTGCGTATGAATGGGATTTTAATGATGTAAACCCACCGGTACACGCATTTGCAGCCTTGGAAGTTTACCGAGTAGAACAAAAAAATACAGGAAAAGCAGACCTTATCTTTCTTAAAAAAATATTTCAAAAACTCATAATAAATTTTACCTGGTGGGTAAATCGTAAAGATGCAAATGGGAATAATATTTTTGAAGGAGGCTTTTTAGGCCTGGATAATATTGGGTTATTTAACCGCAACATGCCACTGGGTAATAATATTATTTTGGAACAGACAGACGGCACAAGCTGGATGGGCATGTATGCATTAAATATGATGGATATAGCTTTGGAAATAGCCATGCATGATATTTCTTTTGAGGATACCGCAACAAAATTTTACGAACACTTTGTAATAATAGCTGCTGCACTAAATGAAATGGGTCTATGGAATGAAGAAGATAATTTTTTCTACGATGTTCTTGCTATAACCGGCACACAACCTTTTCCTTTAAATGTGCGATCAATTATTGGCCTTATACCCTTGTTTGCTGTTTCTGTTATCAACAAGGATAACTTTCAAAAACTGACAGATTTCAAAAAGCGCATGAGCTGGTTTAAAAATTACCGACTGGTAAATAATAAATATTTGCCCAGTGAAGAAACATGTAGTACTGATGATATTTTGTTATCGCTTGTGCATAAAGATAAATTGATTTTAATACTGCAACGTTTTTTAGATGAGGCAGAATTTTTAGCGCCCGGTGGTATCAGGTCTGTATCTAAATACTATGACCAGAATCCTTATTCTGTAAATATCGGAGGCACAGATTATGGCATTGAATATGATCCGGCAGACTCAACCTCTGGCCTTTATGGCGGCAATTCAAATTGGCGTGGCCCCATCTGGATGCCGATAAATTACCTGTTTATAAAATCGCTGGAAAAATATGGGGCATTTTATGGCGACTCTTTTATGATAGAATTTCCTACCGGCTCGGGCATATTTTTAAACCTGGAACAAATAGCAGCAGAAATAAAAAATAAGTTATTATCTATTTTTAAAAAAGATACGCAACAAAACAAACCTGTTTTTGGAAATTACAACTGGTTTTATAAAAATGAAAATGAAGGGTTGATTTTATTTCATGAATATTTTCATGGCGATAATGGGAGCGGCCTAGGTGCCTCACATCAGACCGGATGGACAGCGCTTATAACAGGTTTGTAAAAAACCGCTTTTACCTGATAGAACTTTTAGCACCAGCAAAAACGCTTTTCCATACCAGGTTAAAAAAAGATTTTGTTATGGTTCTCCCGAAAGTCATATTGCCTTTCCTGGTAACGCCATTTGACGGATTTTTATCTTTAATTAGAATATTTGCAACAAAACTTATTATCCCTTTTTTCTTCAGGTTATTGCTGTCGCCAGTATTTTTCAACAATTTTATTTTAAGGTTATCATATAACAGCAAAGCATCTCCCTGGGCTTTTAAATCATCACCAGCCAGGTTAAAATTATAACTGTGGATATTTCCGCTTTTAACAGAGCCCATGCCCAGCGGTTCTATTACCGGGTTTAGTTTTGTACCATCAAATGGGCCAATATCTCCAGTGATATTAAAAGAGCCGTTAGGAGAATTTAAAGCCATTTTCCATTCAGAAGAAATGGCTGCCATGTTCAGAAATTTACATTTTGCCGTCATAACCATCATGGCATTCTTGCTTTTGTAGCTGTCAATATTTGTCAGGTTGTTTATGGTTACATTAATATTATTAAAGCTTACATCCCCGGTCTTTTTAGAAATGGCTCCCCTTTCTGAATAAACTAAAAGGCCGTTGATCGCATTTAATTTTTTTATATAAATTGGTATTTTCATTTTCTGTAAACTTTGCTGGGGATATTGCCCCATTTTACTTGCGGTATCTGGTAACACCGTTCTGTCGTTAAAAATTTTTATTACTGGCTGTAAAGAAACTTCGTCTGCTATGATCATTTTATCTGTAACCAGTTTTCTTACATCAGCACCGCTAAGCCTGATATTATTAAAACGCAGATTGTATAAATCTTTTTGATACTTAAGTGACTGCACAAATTTTTCCTGTGAAAGAGTGGGTGTAACACGTACAAATTTTGCAGTTACCAAAGACTTTGCATTGTCCAGCAAAAAAGGACCGATGGCTATTTTATAAATTTTGTCTTCTGTAATAAATGAGAAGCCATCGGCAGAAAGATTCCAGTTACTGTTGCCGATCAGCCGCATAATATTAGTGCCGGAATAAATACTATCAATACCTGATGCATTAAACTTTACATTTTTTAGTTCCAAAGGCAAAGCGTTTTTATCTGCTTTGTCGTACAATAAAAAATCTGTACTGCCGAGCCTGATATTTTTTAAAAGTGC
>JBDUCK010000048.1:0-15190 GCA_040003485.1 Ferruginibacter sp.
TTATGATAAGGTTTTAGTCTTGGCAAAACAAACCGATAGCTGTTTAAAGACAGCCTTTCTAATATTAATGCTTAAAATAATCAGAATTTCCAGTTGCAGCAGATGATAATTTTTTTAGCCGGGCCTCAGCTTTTTCCCGAAAGAATTTATTTTCTGAGAGAGCAGCCTTGCGGTAATAAAAAACGGCGCTATCGCTTCTTTTTGGAACTGAACCACCACCATTTTCAAAAATCCGCCCGAGGTAAAAATATGCAAATGGACTTTTATAACTTCCTGTAAGCAAATTATAAGCTGTATCATAATAAGCACCCGAATAATGCTCAATAAATAAAGCTGCAAGGCTCATTGGCGCAGGGCCATATACATCCTTCGCTGCCTTTTTATACCATTTTTCTGCCTGGAAAATATTGGATTTTTCCCACAAAGAATCAGCATATAAATCACCCAGTGTTAGCATCGCCCTAGTATTTTCATAAATTGCAGCTAAGGAAAGATATGAATTGGCCTCATCATTTTTATAATCCCGGTATGCCTGGTAGCCCCTGCGAAAATAAGTGCTGCTCAATGAATCTTTGCAACGGGTGCAGTTATTTTTAATTCCTTCTTTCAAATTATCCACAGCTTCGTTCCAGTCTTCTTCCGGGCTTGAATTATCTGTAGGCAGTGGGTGATAGTATTTTTCCAGGGCCATCATCCCAAGAAAATAATTTGCCGAAGTATCTGTTCCCAATTTTAAAGCCTCATCAAAATATTTTTTTGCGCTGTCATCGTTTGCTTTATTGTTGGGCTTTGCCCGGTAAAACATTATACCGATAGCAGTTTTAGCCGCTGGCAGTTTAGAAGCTGAATAGGCTGAGTAAGCTTCTGTATTATTGGATGATCCCATATAATAATCTCCTAATACTAATCTTGCAGAATCATCTTTTACTGCTTTTTCCTTTAGAATTTCTATTGCCTTATCTGGTGCCACCACCAGCATAGCCCTCAATTGTACAAGACTGTGATTGTCCTTATTATTCCTGGCAACTAAAAAAATAATAATCACCAATGCTGCTATGCCAACGATGGCAACCAGTTTTACATTCTTAGAAAAGGTTTGAAACAACCGGAATACCAGGGAATTTTCTTTCTCATTATCTTCTTCCTTCTTTTCTTTTATTCTTCTTACCAATGCCTGCTGCAGTTTTATAAATTCAGGGTATTCAGGATCGTTACTTATCTGTGTTTCTAATTCTGTTGTTGCCTTCTCCAACCCGCCTTTTTTCAGCAATTGAAAATAAAGGTTAAGCCGTTCATCATTCCTGCTGTCTGCAATTCTGTTCATTATTGTTTCGGCAGCAATTATTTCGTCATTTATATATTCACTCCTGGGGAAAGCTTGTTTTACTTTTTTTAAATGCTGAAAAGCTGTATAAAAAGCATTGCGGCCGGCGGCTTTTTTAAACGCAATAAAATCCGGGTTTGCTTTTATTGTTGCTAATGGATCTGCCCCGGCAGATGGCGGAAACTGCTGTTCACATTGCCTTATTTTTTCCATTACCATAGCATCTTTCTTTACACCATAAGCCCTTTTGTAAATGACAGCAGCCTGCTGATAATTTTTGGCCTGGTAAAATAATGTATCAGCTTCCTCACGCAATTTTGAAAACCTCAATGCCGTTTCACATTCTTCAAACTGCTTACGCAGGTTTTCATCCTGCGGAAAACGCTTTAGTAACATCCGGTATTCGTCCATGGCTTCTTCCATCTTGCCATCACGTAAGAGATTGCCGGCACGCCATTTTAATTTTTCAGCAGAGAAAGAAGGATTGCGGGCAATGAAAAAATTTGCAGGTGGTATATTTAATTCACTTTTTGAATTCGGGTGCGGAAAATCTTTTTCACTCAACACCTCCTTTGTATAAGCAAAAAGGTCTTCAAGCGCCAGCATATCGTTGGTATTGTCAATACCATTTTCCAATACATCCAACAGTGCGCCGGTAAAATAAGTATGCTTTGCATTTTTTTCAAAGTAAGACACTTCATCACCAGGAGATGAAGTAAGAATATAACTTCCTTTCACATCAAAGTTCATAGCTACATCATCGTCGCCCTGTGCTGCAATACCGCTGTGGCAGGTATCCAGTATCAGTATTTTCTGGCTGGCTACAGCTTTCTTCAGCACTTTATTGCTGATAAAATCAAAGTCGATACCACCTATAATATCATCATCAATTTTTTCGCTGTCTGTGGCTATCAGCGTTAGTTTTTTTACATCGGTGCGGTGGCCGTGGCCGGCAAAATAAATGATAAGCGTTTGAAGGTCTGGCATGCGGCTGGCCTGGAGCAATTGCTTTTGTATTTCCACATGCGGTTCATTATAAGATATAACCACCTGGTCCCTGGGTATGCCGATGTGTTTTTTATCGGTAAGGATCTTATAAAAATCTTCCAGGTTGCCTTTTACGGGTGGAATGTCTTTAAAACTACTGGTAAATTTTCCTGCGCCAATCAGCAAGGCAAAAGTTTTATCTGTATCAATGGCGTATTTTAAATTATACACCTGTGTATTGCCGCTGACATCTTCTACAAAATGAACTTTTTCTTCATTGCCGGTTAGGGAAGACATTACTTCAAGCTGCACCCCCTCACTGTTTCTTTTTTTGAGCCAGGCATTTAATAAAGGCTTTATAAGATTGTGATAAATTTCTTCCAGTACTATAGCGGTAGAGGCATGCAAAATACCGCCGATCAAATCGTCAAGGCCACCCATTTGCCCATACCCTGCAGGCTGAGTTTTGATAAAGAAATCATTATCCGGCATTTGTTCTTTCAGGTAATTCCGCAGGTCAAAAATATTGTCCTGTACATTTTCACCCTGGAGTTCAATTTCTATACGAATCATGCAAAGCGTTTGAATGAGTTGCTGAAAAAGTGGATATTTTCTTTTAGCTTTTTTCTGGGGGATAGGAATTCTTTAGGTTTGTAGTGCTGCTTCGGTGCAGGCATGTTAGTTCCTTCTAAAGATAAAATTAAAAACTGAAAACACAAGTATCACTTAGGTACGGAAATAAATAAAATTAAATCTTCATTAATTTAATTATTCATCGTGGGTAAATTAGATCAATTGGAAAACATTCCGCCTAAAAAATTATTAACTTAAATTAATAGAAGCAGGGATTTTATCCGCAAAGCTTTCCTCATACTGCATACTCTTTATTTACTTTTTTGCCTTGATGCAAAAAAGATAACAAAAAAATCAAGCCTGCCTGTCGGCAGACAGGGCTGCATAAAAAAGGCTAAAAATTAATCACTTGTTTTAAATATCCTAGTTTTTTAAAATGGTAAACTCTACCCGCCTGTTCAATTGTCGCCCTTCCGGATTATCGGAGCCATCAGCATTTGTATTTGTTGATACAGGTTTTGTTTCACCATAACCATGCGACATAATTCGTGACGGTGCAATGCCTTTTGACAAAATATATTCCATCACCGACCTGGCCCTGTTATCACTTAGCGTCATGTTATAATCATCAGCGCCTTTACTATCCGTATGTGCACTCATTTCAATTTCTATGTTAGGATAATCATTTAAAAAATTTACCACTCTATCCAATTCTACAAATGATTCCGGCCGCAGGTTATATTTATCAAAATCAAAGAATACATTATTCAACCGGAATACCTGGCCCACTTCTATCGGCACCAGGTAGAGGTCTTTATGAATTTCTTTGTAACCAACTTTTATCAATGAATCTAAATTGAGGTTTTCAGAAATAGAAAAGAATTTATCAGCCGATGCCCGGATGCTATAATTTTTATCGTATGGTAATACAATTTTAAAAGCGCCGTCCGTTGGGCTTGAAACACCGCTGCCGGCAAGTGTTCCGTCGGGCAAGGTTTCATAAAATAAGGATGCCGAAAGCGGTTCTTTTGTTTTTGCATTGTAAACATTTCCGCTAACCAATACCACCGGGTCAGGTTTTTCCTTCTCTAATAATTTTACTCTTACAATATCACTTGCGCCATAAGCACCATCGCTGCTGCTGAGATAAGCATATTCTCCGCCAGCATCCAAAGTAAAAAATGCCTCGGAACCGACAGTATTTATGGGTGCTCCAAGATCTACAGGATCACTCCATTTTGTCCAGGATTCATCCAGGCGTTTTGTCATCCAAATGTCCATTTCACCAAGCCCACCCGGCCTGTCGCTGCTGAAATAAAGCGTAACACCATCTGATGCAATAAATGGGCTCATCTGGTTGTAATCTGTAAGATTTATTTTTTTACCTAAATTTTTAGGCGCTGTCCACACATCGTTTTTTTGTAAAAAAGAAACATACAATTGATTATTATAATTCTCTTTTTTATTACTCATATAAAATAACAATGTCCGCCCATCATGCCCCATAGATGCGCCGATTTGTGCAGTAACAGAAGTGTATTTATTAAAATCAATGATCTTCAACATTTCTGCATCTGACCAACTTCCGTCATCCATACGATGAATCATGCTGAGGCCGGTACCAAGATATTGCGCCTGCGTAAATGCGCCTTTTAATAAAATAGTATTAAGGTCCGGGGATATCCAGTATACCGCATTGTATTGTGAGGCATTAACTTTTGGACTAAGATGACGGGCTTTTGCCCAGTTGCCGGCCGTATCCCGGGTAGAATACCAGATGTCCTGTGAGTTTGGTACAGTTTGGTATTGTACATTTTTAGGATCATTCTGCCTGATGAAAAAAAGCAAATTGCCATCGGCCGAAATAGTTGGACGCAGCTCTGGATTTTCTGAATTGATCAAAGCGCCAAGGTTCTCTACCTTAATAATTGTAGAAGCTGTAATAATATTTTCTTTTTGCGCTATAAGCTTTACCGTGGTATCTACAGAGGGCTGGGCATAACTAACGTAAAAGCATATCAGCAGTAAAATAAGAATGTATAATTTTTTCATACAATAGGTTTGGACGCTACTACAACGAAAAAAGAGGAAAAATAATGTGTGGGAGAGAAAAAAGATACCTGTTATTCAGGATCATATTATTACATATCATTAATACTGACAATCAACAAGGGAGTATGAAAGTCCATAACAGCCTGTTCCTGGTGAGATCAATCGATCAATACATCAACCTTCTTGTCAAAACAGCTTATAAACATCAGACCGATACCCGTAAATAAAATAAAGGCAGCAGCCAGTAACAGGATATTCATATAAGGGACAATATTATAACTCAATGCTGATACCCCTTGTAACATGAGCAGTAATTCATTTATAATAACACCTGAAACAAAAATAAAGATGCCCATGATCAATCTTTTACTGATCGTTATCATCTCAAAACTTACGATATAGCCGATCATAAAAATGCTGGTTACTGCCAATAGAACCAGGTGTAGATAACCGATGATGATGGGCCTGAAGCCATACGATAACTGGCTCAGGGCCGGATGAACAGATCCTGATTGCAGTAACAGTTTTATTGAAAATGCGATTGCTGAAAGTAACAGAAGGATCTTACCATATTTTGAAAACTGCTGGCTTATAAAAAGCTTGTTCTTAAAAAATACTTTTACCATAAGTATCCATCCTGCTAATTGGGCAATTACAGCAGCGATAATGATAAAATAAAGAACCAGCGGCAAGGGCATCCATAATACGGATAGAAAATACGCCGGAATACAAGCCAGGCAAAATAGCCAGAAAGCAGCCCTGAGTATTTTAACCGTCCCATCTATCTTTTCAAATTTAGCAACAAGCAGCCCCATACCTGCAAAAAAGAACCAACCATTATATTGAAAATGTAAGAAAAAATATATAGCCCCCAGGTACCAGTTTTCCAGCGAGATTTTATTTACCATCATGTAAGCAAGCCCAAATGCCCCGATAGAGGAAAGAACGCTGAATACAAGCGATGCTTTAAGCCACATCTGACTTATATTTTTTTCGCTGATCCTGTTCAGGTCTCTCCAGTAACAAACTGCGAAATAATAAGAAACAAAAATGGATAGTGTAGAAAAGCCAATAGAAAAAAAGGCGTATCCCTGTATTATGAAGCTAATAAGCATACCATATGCTGTAATAAGATTTGCATACAGCAACCAGCGGTATTTTTTAAACACGCTGTCACCACTTTTTAAGCTAAGGTAATGCACCAGTAATAGCATTAAGGTTTGGGTGATCCAACCTGAGAAAGCAAAATGAGAATGACTATGCAAAACAAATTTCTGTTCAAAAAAAGGAAGATAGAATGCAATCTTATAACGCAGCAGAACGCCCAGGCTGGCAACCATAAAAAAATTAAAGAATGAAATGCCAAGCCATTTGCGCAGAAAGATATTCATATAATTTTTCTCAAAATAATGGGAAAGTAAATTAAGCCTTTATGACTTCAATCATATCGTGGTAATACACTTTTCCTCTAGATATAACCAGGTCTCCTTTATCATGCATGTTCCGCATCGTCCTGATAACTGTTTCTACTCTTAATCCCGTCATATCTGCAATCTGTTGCCGGGTAAGATCAAGCTGATTACAATCGTAACAAAAGTTCTTCTTTTCTGCTTTAAGATTATTAAGTAAAGTAGCTATAATATTTTCCGGGCAATGGGAGCCATAAGCTTTTATAATTGCATATTTAAACCGCAGCCTGCCGGAAAGCAGCTTTGTAAAGTCAAAAAGCAGGTCACTGTTTTCTTTAACGAGTTTAAGAAAGGTAGGTTTATGTAATCTTATTACGATACTATTCTCATCTGCTATTGCACTGGCAGAATAAGGCCGGTCATCAAAAAGCGGTAATTCGCCAAAAGATTCCCCCGGGCCTGCAATTGAATGAAGACATTCTTTGCCGTCATCATCATTGTTGTACCATCTCACTTTACCGCTTACCAGCTGGTAGTAAAAATAACAGGGTTGTCCTTCCTGAAAAATTGTCTCCCCGCTAAGTACCTTCTTATAAGCTGCACCCCATGCCAATAAAAGATCGATATCAATCATCTTTAAAAATTTAAAACCATAAATTAATTACCAAACTTAAACGCAATACCGGCACTTTACCATGAGCAGGCTTACTCTTTTATATGATTGTAATCATATAATCATGAGTTTTAAACGTCCGCCTTCTAGTTTGTGTGCTACATACCTGATCGCAAGAGAAAGAAGTCGCTTGTTGGAAAATTCAGTTGAAATATGTACCAAATACAGCGATACGTGGCATCTTACAATTATCTTTTTAAATATGATTAAACGCATAAAAGGCCATGTAATGATTACCTAATCTTGTGCAATCAAGTTTATTAAAAAAAATAAAAGGTTATGAAGAAACTGATTGTACTAAGTATTGTTGTAGCATCTATAGCTGCCTGTGGTGGGGGTAAAAACAGCGACTACGCTACTAAGGATGATAACAAGGCCATTAAAACAGATGTTCCCAAAGATGCGCCTCCACCGGCTTATGATCCTAACAGGGGCGAAGGAAAATTTAAAACTGTAGACATTGGCAATTCCCTGAATGCTGGTTTTGCGACAGGAGGTGAAAAAATTTACGGTGTAAAATGTAGCGGCTGCCATAAGCTGACTACAGAAAAACTTGTAGGCCCGGGCTGGAGTGGCGTTACTTCCCGTCACAAGCCGGAATGGATCATGAACTTCATTACCAATACTGATGAAATGATCACCAAGGATCCTAAGGCACAGGCACAATTGGAAATATGCCTGGTGCGTATGCCTAATCAGAACCTGGCAGATGATGAAGCAAGAAATCTGCTTGAATTTATGCGTAAAAATGATGGCGTAAAATAGGCAACCTGTTTTAATTAAAGGAAGAACAGCAGTTTCTATTTTATTACTATTAAAAGCAGCTAACTACTGTTTAATACTATTATTATGCCCATACGTTATTTAATAAATACTTCTCATTAACCCATCATTTTAATTAAAATCTACCGACAATGAACGTTATTAAAAACAATGTATTTGGCCTGGCTGCTCTTACATTAATATTTAGCATAAATTCATGCAAGCCAAAAAATGTAGGGTCTGCAGTAAGTGGAGATGCAGCTTCCAAAACTTATATTGCCCCGGGCAAATATGATGAGTATTACAATTTTGTTTCAGGCGGCTTTAGCGGGCAAATGAGTGTATATGGCTTACCTAGTGGAAGACTGCTGAAAGTTGTACCTATCTTTTCTGTTAATCCTGAAAATGGGTACGGTTATTCAGAAGAAACCAAACCCATGCTGAATACATCGCACGGCTTTATTCCCTGGGATGATCAGCATCACCTTGATTTGTCGCAGACAGATGGTGCCATCGATGGCCGTTGGATATTTGCCAATGCCAACAATACCCCCCGGGTAGCAAGGGTAGACTTAACAACTTTTCATACAGCAGAGATCCTTGAGCTGCCTAACAGTGCAGGCAACCATAGTTCGCCATTCATTACAGAGAACACAGAATATGTAATAGCAGGTACAAGGTTTAGCGTACCGCCAGATGATAAAAATGGAGATGTACCCATCAACAGTTACAAACAAAATTTCAAGGGTACTATCAGCTTTATCAGCGTTGATAAAAATAACGGCAACATGGATATTGCTTTCCAATTACAATGCCCCCCGGTAAACTTCGATCTGAGCCATGCCGGTAAAGGTATTTCCAGTGGCTGGTTTTTCTTTAGCTGTTATAATTCTGAACAGGCCAACACTTTATTGGAAGTAAATGCATCCAAGCGTGATAAGGATTTTATAATGGCTGTAAACTGGAAACAGGCAGCAGAATTAATTAAGCAAGGTAAAGGACGCAAGCAGGCAGTAAAATATGCCAGCAACCGCTACGATGAAAACACGCATACAGCAACTTCTACCATTAAAACAGAAGTAACAGTTATGGATGTTAAGGATTTTCCAGGCCTGGTTTATTTAATCCCTTGTCCTAAATCTCCACATGGTTGCGATGTAAATCCAACTGGTGAATATATAGTTGGCAGTGGAAAACTGGCGGCTTTAATACCGGTATTCAGTTTCGATAAAATCCAAAAAGCTATTGCTGCCAAAGCATTTGAGGGAGAGTATGAAGGCATACCTGTGATAAAATATGATGCTGCACTATACGGCGAAGTAAAGAAGCCCGGCCTTGGTCCTTTGCATACAGAGTTTGATGACAAAGGCAATGCGTATACTACAATGTTTGTATCCAGTGAAGTGGTAAAGTGGAATATAAAAGATTTAAAAGTTCTGGACAGGGTGCCCACCTATTATTCTCCGGGCCATTTGATGATTCCCGGCGGTGATACAAAACACCCTACGGGTAAATATTTAGTGGCTTATAATAAAATCACTAAAGACCGCTTTCTGCCTACCGGACCTGAATTGGCACAAAGTGCACAGTTGTTTGATATCAGCGGCGATAAAATGCAATTGATACTTGATTATCCCACCATTGGTGAACCGCACTATGCACAGGCTGTTGCAGCAAGTGTTATCAGGGATAAATCTGTTAAGTTCTTTAAGATAGAAGACAACGTTAATCCTTATGTATCAAAAGGAGAGGGCACCACTAAAGTAGTTAGGGAAGGTAATAAAGTACATGTGTACATGACGGCTATCCGCTCTCATCTTACACCTGATAATATTGAAGGCATCAAACTGGGAGATGAAGTTTATTTTCATGTGACCAATATTGAGCAGGATTGGGATGTACCGCATGGCTTTGCTGTGAAAGGCGCAGCAACGGGCGAACTATTGATTATGCCGGGTGAGACCATTACTTTAAAATGGGTACCAGACATGGTAGGTATTGTACCTTTTTATTGCACAGATTTCTGTAGTGCATTGCACCAGGAAATGTCTGGCTATGCAAGAGTATCGCCTGCCGGTAGTAATGTACCTATTACTTTCAGTACAGGAACTAACCAGCCAAAATCGGATAGTATACCTGCAAAATAGATACAACAATAGGTGGCCGGGGCAATGTCTTTTAAATTACACCGGCCACCTTACCTATAAACATTTTTACCTGAAAAAATTATGAATATGAAAAAGCATAAAATATTTTTTACATTTTTATTAATTGGGTCAATAGTTGCCTGTAATGATTCATCTATTAAAACTGCTGAAAACGCGGCACCGGAAGTGGTTGCCGGCGGTGGCCAGGAAGCTGTAAAAGATGATGAATCTGCAAAAGATATTGTGAAAGTGGCAATTGGCTCTAAAGATCACACTACATTAGTAGCCGCATTAAAACAGGCTGACCTGGTAACTTCATTGTCAAATGCCGGCCCCTTCACTGTATTTGCACCAACTAATGCAGCCTTTGATAAATTACCAGCAGGAACTGTTGAAGGATTGATGAAGCCAGAAAAAAAAGATGACCTGCAAAATATCCTTCAGTATCATGTAACCCTTGCCGCTATGAAGGCAGAGAGTTTTACAGATGGCCAGGTGCTGGGCATGGTAAATGGCGATAACGTAACCGTGAGTATAAAAGATGGTAAAGTGATGCTGAATAACAGTGCCATCATCGTTGTTTCCATTCCTGCATCCAATGGTATTATACATGTAATAGACGGTGTTCTTTTGCCCCCGGCTAAGAAATAAACCGGCTGATACACATTTGGTATTGATACACAGAAATTAAATCATTCAAATGAAAAATAAATTGAGCAATCTCAGCAAACTGTTACTGTTTATTGCTGCTATTAGTTTGATTATGGTATTATTCAAGCCGATTTGGAGAATAGAATTAACAGCCCCGCAATACCCTGAAGGTTTGAAGCTGTTTATTTATTCGGATAAATTGGCGGGAGATGTGAATATCATTAATGGGCTTAATCACTATATCGGTATGAAATCATTGCATGCAAATGATTTTATAGAATTCAAAATATTGCCTGGTATCATTGTATTTTTTTCTGTGCTTTTTATGATAGCTGCAATTATTGCCAGGAGAAAATGGCTGAATGTACTATGCATTGTGTTTGTGGCTTTCGGCATTATAGCCATGTATGATTTCTGGCGATGGGAATATAATTACGGGCATAACCTGAATCCTGCTGCTGCCATCATTGTTCCCGGCATGGCATACCAGCCTCCATTGATCGGCTTCAAGCAGCTATTAAATTTCGGGGCATACTCTATACCCGATATCGGCGGATGGATATTTGTTGCAGCAGGAGCTATTTTACTATTCTGCACTTTTTATGAATGGAGAAGGAATAAGAAATTGGGTGTAAATGCAAACCCTGTATTAGTAACGGTTTTGGGTTTGATGATGCTGACATTTAGTGGCTGTAGTACAAAGCCTCAACCCCTGCACGTGGGGATTGATAATTGCGATTTTTGCAAAATGACCATAAGTGACAACAGGTTTGGGGCAGAAATAGTAACTAAAAAAAGCAAAGTATATAAGTTTGATGATGAGCATTGCATCGTCGGTTTTTTAAATTCAAAGAAAGTAACACAACAGGATATCGGGGAGATCTATTTTACCGATTTTACAGGCGCACATGAATTGATCAATGTAAAAAATGCCTACTTCTTACAAAGCCCCAGTTTTAAAAGCCCGATGAATGGAAACATTGCTGCCTTTAGTAATGAAGACAGCCTCATCAATATGTTACCCCGGTTTAGGGGCAATAAAATTTCCTGGGAGAACATGCAAAAATGAAACGCATCTTTTTATTCATATCCCTATTTAGTTTTTTTGCGGCATCCGCAAATACAATACATGTGGGTGCAAGCCGTATGTATAAAACAATAGCATCGGGTATAAGCGCTGCCGTTAGTAGAGATACTGTTTTGGTAGATCCCGGGAATTATAAAGAGAAGAACCTCATCATCAACAAAACCATTGCACTTACAGGAATCAATTACCCCGTATTGGATGGCGAAAAAAAATACGAGATCATTTCTATCAGGGCGGATGGCGTGATGGTAAGCGGCTTCAGGATAATACATTCAGGCATTTCCAGCCTGGAAGATCTGAGCGGTATAAAAATTTATGACAGCAGGGATGTCATCATAAAAAACAATAAGCTGGAGGATACTTTTTTTGGTATCTACACTCAAAACGGCCTAAACTGTATCATTGAAAATAATGAGCTTACCGGCAGCAGCAAAGAAGAACAGCAAAGCGGAAACGGCATTCATTGCTGGAAGTGTGACAGTATGCGTATAATCGGAAACAAACTGACTGGCCACCGGGATGGTATCTACTTCGAGTTTGTAAAACACTCTATTATCTGGCGCAATACTTCTGTAAAAAATATCCGATATGGTCTGCATTTTATGTTTTCCAATGATGATATGTATGTCAGCAATATTTTTAGTAATAATGGCTCCGGCGTTTCTGTTATGTTCTCTAACAGGATAAAAATGTACAGCAATTATTTTGATGAGAACTGGGGTGATGCGTCTCACGGTATCCTGCTGAAAGAAATATCTGATGGAGATATGGAAGGCAATTACTTTGAAAAAAATACCAGTGCTGTTTTCATGGAGGGCGCCAACCGCATTTTAATGAAGCATAATACTTTTGAGAACAATGGCTGGGCTTTAAAGATTCAGGCCAGTTGTATGGATGTTGTGCTGGAGCGTAACAATTTCATCGGCAACACTTTTGATGTAGGCACCAATGGCTCCCTGGTGCTAAACAGGTTCAATAATAATTACTGGGATAAATATGAGGGTTATGATCTTAACAAAGATGGCATTGGCGATATCCCGTACCGGCCTGTAAGTATGTATAGCATGATCGTAGAAAAATACCCGCCGGCTATGATTTTGTTCAGAAGCTTCATTACATCGCTGCTGGATAAAACAGAAAAAATATTACCGAGTCTTACACCCGAAAATTTAAAAGATAATGCACCGCTGATGAAGAAGGCGTTTTGACGCAGTGTTTAAGAGTTTACAATTTTTTAAAAAGCTGTAAACGCTTAAACTGAAGCTGTAAACTTTAACCTGAAAGGGCTGAAACACACTGGAGAAGGTGTTCAACAAAGATTAAAAAGCACAAGAGTCCGACGCCAATGAAGTTCAATAGCAGCACTGAAGCCGGGCCAATAAAAAAATTATTATGATTATTGCAAGTAATGTGACCAAGCGATTTGGTAAACTGAAAGCACTGGATGATGTATCTACCACCTGTAATAAGGGAGAATGTATCGGCCTAATCGGTCCTAACGGCAGTGGTAAAACGACACTGATAAAATCCATACTGGGTATGGTGGTGCCGGATAGCGGCTTTATTACTTTCAAGGATAAAAACATTCTGCACCATTGGAAATACAGGGACGAGATTGGCTATATGCCGCAGATAGGCAGGTACCCGGATAATATGACTATTGGCCAGGTGCTGGATATGATGAAAGATATCAGGGGTACAAAGGCGGCACTGGATGAAGACCTTATTAAAGCCTTCTCATTACAAAACCTGTTGAATAAAAGAATGCGCACTTTATCCGGCGGCACCCGCCAGAAGGTAAGTGCGGCGCTTGCCTTCTTATTCGATCCGGCAGTGCTGATACTAGATGAGCCCACAGCAGGCCTGGATCCTGTCGCCTCTGAACTACTGAAAGAAAAGATCATTGCAGAAAAAGAAAAAGGCAAGCTGGTGCTCATTACTTCGCATGTGTTAAGTGAATTGGATGACCTGGTAACAAGAATTATTTATATGCAGGATGGCAAACTGCTGTTCAATAAAACCATTGAAGCATTAAAACAAGATACCGGCGAAACTAAACTTTCAAAAGCTATTGCACAGGTAATGACAAATGTAGCATCATGAAGAAAATAATAAAATATGTGATCACCGATATTCTGCGCAATAAGATTGTATTGATATATACCTTGTTCCTGCTGGCAGCCTCATTCAGTGTTTTTGCCCTGGAAGATAACAGCAGCAAAGGTTTACTAAGCTTATTAAATATCATATTAATCGTAGTACCATTGGTCAGCATTATTTTCTCTGCCATTTACGTGTATAACAGTGCAGAGTTTATTGAACTGCTGGTAAGCCAGCCTTTAAAAAGAAAAACCATCTGGCTAAGTTTATTTACCGGGTTGGCGGCTTCGCTTTCTATTGCTTTTTTTATAGGCGCAGGCATACCGGTGTTAATATACCAGGCCAATACGATTGGTTTTACCATGATAGCCGTGGGCATATTACTGAGTATTATTTTTGTATCCATTGCCATGCTGGCTACTGTAAAAACCAGGGATAAGGCAAAAGGCATTGGTGCAGCCATTATGCTGTGGTTATATTTTTCTTTATTATTTGATGGCTTTGTATTATTCCTGTTATTCCAGTTTGCAGATTACCCGATGGAAAAACCGATGATTGCTGTAAGTGCGTTTAATCCTATTGACCTGAGCCGGATATTGATTTTATTGCAGCTGGATGTATCGGCCATGATGGGTTACACGGGCGCCGTTTTTAAAGATTTCTTTGGTACTTATATAGGAATAATTTTTTCTGTTTTCATCCTGCTTTTATGGATAGCATTGCCGGTATGGTATGCTACAGTAAAATTCAATACTAAAGATTTATAAACATGAAAAGACATCCATCACTGGCGCATTTATCAAGAGATCATCACGGGGCATTGATACTGGCCAGGTTATTACAAAAAGACGCCCCGGCTTATAAGGGACTGCCGGCAGATACTGAAGGGAAAGCCGCTTACGCCATAAAGTTTTACCGGGAAGAACTGGTGAAGCATTTTGAAGATGAAGAAAAAGTACTGAAGCTGGTAACAGGTATTAATGCCACGCTTGATCCTATGCTGGCAGCTATCTTTAAGGAACATGCCGCACTCCATGAATCCTTCAAAGCCATACAGCTCCAGTCACCCGGGCCGGAATTTTTAGATGGCCTGGGCAAGGCATTGGAAAAACATATACGAACGGAAGAACGGGAACTGTTTCCGCTTATTCAGGAATCCTGCAGCGAGGATCTGCTGAAAAGAATTGATCAATCATTATCACCTGATGCAGACTAAATGAAAAAAGACATTCAGACCCGGGCAGATATTGAGCAGCTTGTAAAAGCGTTCTATGAAAAAGTAGCAACAGATAAAGAACTGGGACTTATTTTCCTAGAATTAGCCCAGGAGAATTGGGAAACCCATTTGCCGGCAATGTATAATTTCTGGGAAAACATTATTCTATTTACCGGCACGTATGAAGGTAATCCAATGAACCTGCATCA
>JBDUCK010000295.1:0-4469 GCA_040003485.1 Ferruginibacter sp.
TAGCATAACATTCAATTTCTGCCTTTACACATTATTCAGCAGCATTGTATAATTTTATAGTACAATGAAGCAAGCAGTAAATAAAATTTTCATTTCAACTTATCCCTTATCGTTTATTAAATTATCCATATTCGTTTCTATTATTTTATTTTCCTGTAAAAATCATAACTATCCCGATAAGAAAATTTTCCGTTATAATGAATCCAGCGGCATTGCATCTTTAGATCCTGCATTTGCAAAAAATCAATCCATCATGTGGGCTATTCACCAGGTATATAACACCTTGGTAGAAGTAGATGAAAACCTACAGATGAAACCATGTCTTGCACAGCGTTGGGAATTTACAGCCGGTAACAGGAGCATTATTTTTCATTTGCGAAGCGATGTTTTTTTCCAGGATGATGCTGCATTTAAAAAAGGTATAGGAAGAAAGCTGAATGCAAAAGATGTTGTTTACAGTTTTAATAGAATTATAAATACAAACACTGCCAGTCCCGGTGCCTGGATATTTAATAACAGGGTAGATAGTTTGAATCCTTTTGTTGCCCTGGATGATACTACTTTTCAATTAAACCTGCTTAAGCCATTTCAACCTATACTGGGTATTTTAAGTATGCAGTACTGTTCTATCGTGGCCAGGGAAGCAGTAGAAAAATATGGGAACGATTTTCGCCGCCACCCGGTTGGTACCGGGCCTTTTAGCTTTGTAGCCTGGGAAGAAGGCCAGGCCCTGGTTTTTAAGAAAAATGATCATTATTTTGAAACAGACACCAGCGGCTACCCCTTGCCGTATTTAGATGGAATAAAAGTAAATTTTTACGACAGCAAGGCTACCGAGTTTCTCGAATTTCAACAAAGCCGGCTGGATTTTATAAATGATATTGATCCTTCTTTTAAAGATGAGATACTGACCAAAACCGGTAATTTAAAAAAGGAGTGGGAAGGAAAGTTGCAACTGAAAAAACATCCGTATTTAAATATTGAGTATTTTGGAATTTTAGCGGATACCACAAATGAATTATTAAAAGCCTCGCCCTTGCGATTTAAAAAATTACGCCAGGCTATTAATTTTGCTATAGATAAAAAAAAGATGATGCTTTATTTGCGCAATTCTATTGGCATGCCTGCAGGAAGTGGTTTTGTGCCTCCAGGGCTGCCATCATTTAGTGCAGAAGAAGTAAAGGGGTATGCTTATGACCCGGTAAGAGCAAAGCAATTACTGGTGGAGGCAGGTTTTAGAGAAGGAACAAATATGCCTGCTATTAAATTATTGACTATTCCTAATTATGTAAACCTGGCTTCTTATGTGGCTAATGAATTAAAACAAACAGGAATTAATGTACAGGTAGAATCAATACAAAAAAGTTTATTACTGGAGCAGACAAGTAAATCACAGGCATTATTTTTCAGGGGTAGCTGGATAGCAGATTACCCTGATGCAGAAAATTACCTTGGGGTGTTCTACAGTAAAAATCCGGCGCCTCCCAACTATACCCGGTATAAAAACCCGGCATATGATTTACTGTATGAAAAATCACTCGTTGAGCTTAATGACAGTGCCCGGTATAAAATTTACCGGCAGATGGATAAACTGATAGTGGAAGATGCCCCGGTGGTACCGCTTTGGTACGATATGGCCCTGCATGTTGTGCATATGAACATAAAAAATTTTATGCCTAACAGTTTAAATATGCTGGAACTCAGAAACGTAAAAAAAGACTAATATTATATTTACAAAAACACCTTCATGAAAAATTTTAGAAAAAGTTTTATTGTTATTGCTTCAATACTTTTTATAATTGCAGCTTTTGCGGCTATCACCCCCGGCCCACCTGGATTTAAAAATCTTAAAGTGTTGCCAAAAGATATCAGTGATGAAGCACTGGATAGCATTATGGATAAATTTAAAGCAGCCCTCGGGGTAAAGTGTGGATATTGCCATCAAAGGAATGACAGCACCAAACACTTTGATTTTGCAAGTGATGCAAAACCAGAAAAAGAAATAGCAAGGAAAATGATGCTGATGACGATGGACATCAATAAAAAATATTTTAATTTTAACGATGAAAAAGTTGCGCCCGAAAGAATAACCTGTATTACCTGCCATAGAGGAAATCCCATGCCAATGATTGATACAATGGCAAACAATAAATAAACTCTTAAATACCCTGAAATAATTCTTTTCTAAAAAGCTATTAAAAAAAATGCCCCGAAACCGGGGCATTTTTTTTAGATCTCAGGTTGAGAATTAATTCTTAATAATTTTATTTACAAATTTATCAGTCGCTGTTGTAACTTCCAATATATAGCTACCGGTAGCTAATGTTCCAAAGTCTTTTAAAACAACAATGTTATCACCAGCCTGGATAGTTATTTTACGGTTCAGTATTTCTTTACCGTTTAAAGTAATTACCCTGAAAGTTCCCAACTGATTTGATGCGCTGCTGATAGCAACTTTAATATCAGTGATGAACGGGTTAGGATAAACACTGTATTTATTAACAACTGTAGCAGCACCATTTAACCTGATGGCAACAATTGTTGAATATCCGAACCTGCCATCTTTGTCAGTATCCTTTAGGCGGTAATAGACAATTTTAGAAGTAGTATTTAAAGGATCAGTATAAGTATAAGCATGTACTAAACCTGTAGTGCCGTTACCATATACCTTACCTCTTGATGAGAAATGTACACCATCATCGCTTCTTTCAACTTCGAAATAATTGTTATTTGTTTCAGATTCGGTAACCCACCTTAGCAGGCCATCATTGTTCTGCAATACAGCACTAAAGGAAGTTAATTTAACTGACAGCGGACCGCCGGATGGGCCTATAACTGCTGTGCTGATATCAGTGAAAAGGTCATTTGCAAGTGAGTAAGCATAAGATGTTGCTGTATTACTTACACTGCCGGGAATAAGCTGGCCCTGCACCTGGAACTTAACACTATAAGCTTCATTAACCTGCATTGAGCCGCCTGCAGCGTTTGTTGCGCCGGTACCCATAAAAAATTTCACGTAAGTTTTACCTGCGTTTGTTCCTTTAGATGAAAAATCTGCAGCGTCTACAGCATCAGTTTGGTTGCCCAAAACAGCACCTGGTCCTGATATCACCTGCATAGAATTTGCAACATAAGTTACGTTGGTAGGTAATGTATCCACTATTGAAACATTATATGCCACACCCGGTCCGATATTTTTGCCTGAGAGCGTATAAGTCAATATTTCGTTAGATTCTAAAGTGTTATTACTATTTGCATCGGCAACTGTTTTAGCGATAGTAACCAAAGGATCTTTTACTCTTAATGCAAAAGCAAAATAACTAGGGAAATACTGATCTGCCTCTGAACCGAAGGTTAAGGTAACTGAAGTAGCGTTGGGTAAAATGCCAAAGCCAGTACCTACATTTACTTCATCAATATCAATACCCATTTGGTTGAGGTAGTTAGGGTTTTTAGTAGTTACCGCTGTGCCAGTCTTACTGATACTTCCATTCCAGAAATTGGTTGCAGGGTTTACAGCATTCGACACGGTTGTACCATTTACCTTCATATAATCGCCGGCGGTATTTCCTGCACTTGCACCTAAATTACCATCTCCTTCCCAGGCCATTGTGGACATTACAGCATCTCCGGCAGCTAAAGAGTTATTAGGCACATTCAATCCATTCAAAGTAACTGAAAGAGTTGAATTTGATTGTATCTGGTAATACCCATGATAAATACGAACACTATTTAACAGTGAAGCTGTGTTTTCGTAAGCCACAACAATGCTCCAGCCTGCATATTTACCGCCACCGCTTACGCTACCTGGAGTAGCGGCTATATCAGCAACAGTATAAGTACCTGACCCATTTGCCTGCAGATAAGAAGTAACATCTACATAAGTTTGATAGGTTTTATCTGTAGCAGTAATAGCGAAAACATCTACACTTGCAGCAGGTGCAAGAATAGGTGAATAAGCACTGGCACCAAACCTGATCTTGGCTTTACGTAAAGTATCGGGGTCTGTAGTTTGTGCTGCGTTATCTATACGGCCACCCCAATACAACCTGGCAAACTTTATCGTATTGGTGCCGGCAGGTAACACCAGATTTGCTGACGTAGAATTTTTAGTGGCAGCAACACCATCAATATCCGCAAACTGCATATTGTTGTTGTCATTACCAGTGGCTACAACTCCATTTGCATTCGGAGTTTCATTCATTAACGCAGTTTGAATAACATTAGAACCATTTACGATGTTCATACTGGTATTTCCAAAAACTGTGGTACCGCCTTTAAGGTTGGCAGAATAAACCTGGGCATAAGCATTAATTTGCTGTGCGTTTGTACCTGAGTATATTGCAAGTGATAGCAATAAGAGAGATACTCTTGTGGTAAATTTAGTAAGCATTTTATAAAAGTTTAAAGTAAAAAAAGCTCACAGGAAGAAGGAAACTATTTATGGCTTTGGGTGGATATAGAGGAGA
>JBDUCK010000049.1:0-15182 GCA_040003485.1 Ferruginibacter sp.
TACGATGCTATTGTAATGATAGATGAATGTCACTCTTCCGGTTTTTTAGGAAAGAGTGGCCGGGGTACACATGAATACCGGAATGTAATAGGCCGCATAGATATTATCACCGGCACTTTGGGCAAAGCCCTGGGTGGTGCCAGTGGTGGCTTTACCAGCGGTAAAAAAGAAATAATAGAAATGCTTCGCCAGCGCAGTCGTCCATATCTTTTTTCAAATACGCTTGCGCCAAGCATTGTGGGGGCAAGCATTGCGGTATTAGATATGCTGAGCCGTACGACTGAACTAAGAGATAAATTGGAAAGCAACACAAAATATTTTCGTACAAAAATGACCGAAGCCGGTTTTGATATTAAGCCCGGCGATCATCCTATTGTTCCCATCATGCTGTACGATGCAGTGGTTGCACAAAACTTTGCTGCTAAATTATTAGATGAAGGCATTTATGTTATCGGCTTCTTTTTTCCGGTTGTAGCCAAAGGGCAGGCACGCATACGGGTACAGTTAAGCGCCGCACATGAGCAAACGCATTTAGATAAAGCCATTGCTGCATTTACAAAAGTGGGAAAAGAGTTGGGGGTATTGAAATAAAATACTTGCAAAGTTGAGTCCGTCATTGCGAGGGAGGCACGACCGAAGAAATCCATTTATTTTTTGGGAACAGGCAACTGAGCTTTGGTCATCATCGTTGTGTCACTCTCGTTTATGGCATACCGCCATTAATCTCTTAACGAAGCGGGTTTTTGCAAGTGAACAGTTGTTTTCTTACAATAGTAAAATTGGCACTTGATATTTAATCGAGGTGCAAATTATCAGCATTTTACATTTGTAAAAAATTATTACCCCTTCATCTCCTCCATAATCGCCTCATCTAAATTATTTTCCTGTTCCAATACCCATTGAGGCAATAAAGCATTGTGGGCAATGCGCCAGCCACCCTCTGCTTTTTCCATCCAGAAAACAATTCGGTTGCCACGCTCATCAATGGTATCCAGGCTGAATCTTCCCTCTGGTGTTGCATTGGATTTACGGAAATTAAATTCTTTTAAATATCCAGCTACTTTAAATAACCGGGTGAATTGTATATTTTTTAAAACCTGCATAGTCGTTTTTACAAACCATTATCAAAAACAATACTAAAATGCCGTAATGTGGATATTAATTTTATTTATAACAATATTATAAACATCGATACGGAATAACAATTTATTTATGAAAACCATTTTTATATCTATTCAAATATCAGTGAGCATAAAATATATTTGAAAAATGATTTATCTTCCTTCTTTTTCTATAACTAAATAATTTATTGTGAGAAAAATATTTTTGATTTTAATTTTAATTGTGACAGGCATGGCAGGTTTTGCGCAGGTAAAATCTCCTGAAGGGTTTTTAGGTTATCCAATCGGCTCCCGGTACACACCACATTATAAAATTGTAAGTTATTTTCAATATATCGCCGAAGCAATGCCTTCTGTAATAAAGCTGCAGCAATACGGCGAGACCAATGAGCACAGGCCTTTGTACCTAAGTTTTATTTCCTCTCCCGAAAATATTGCTAACCTGGAAAATATCCGGCTGAATAATATGCGCCTGGCTCATTTGGCAAAAGATAAAATGGCCGCTACTGAAACTACCCCCGCAATAGTATGGCTTAGCTATAACGTACATGGTAACGAAACTTCCTCCAGCGAAGCGGCTATGCTTACCTTATTTGCTTTAGTAAACCCTTCAAATACACAAACAAAAGAATGGCTGAAAAACACCGTCGTTGTTATTGACCCCTGCCTTAACCCTGACGGACGGGAACGGTATGTTAACTGGTATACAACTATGTTAGGCAGTGAATACAATCCGCAGAATTTAGCAAGGGAGCACCGGGAACCATGGCCGGGTGGCAGAACTAATCATTATAATTTTGACCTGAACCGTGACTGGGCCTGGCAAACACAGGTAGAAAGCCGCCAAAGGCTGGCGCAATACAATCAATGGCTGCCGCAGGTACATGTAGATTTTCATGAGCAGGGCATAAACAATCCATATTATTTTGCCCCGGCTGCACAGCCCTATCATGAAGTGCTTACAAAATGGCAAAGGGATTTCCAGGTAACTATCGGGAAAAATAATGCAAAATATTTTGATAAAAACGGCTGGCTGTATTTTACCAATGAGCGTTTCGATCTGTTGTATCCCTCTTACGGCGATACCTATCCTATGTACAGCGGCTCAATCGGGATGACGTATGAGCAGGGCGGTATTTCTGCAGGCCTGGGTATTCTCACCAGCGAGGGTGATACACTTAGTTTAACGGACCGGGTGCAACACCATTTTACCACCAGCATCAGCACAGTAGAAATTGCTTCGCTGAATGCCGGCAGGCTGGTAAAAGAATTTCATACTTTTTTTAATGATGCGGTAAGTGGAAATGTTGGCGAGTATAAAACATACATCATCAAAAACAAGCCAGAAGATGCAGAACGCATCAGTGCTTTAATGGACCTGATGGATAAAAATGGTATTCAATATGGCACTGCGGCCGCAGGTAGCAGGGGATATAATTATCAAAATAAAAAAGAAGAAAATTTTACCGTTTCCAACGGAGATTTAGTGGTTAGCGCTGCACAGCCAAAAGCCACTTTGGTAAAAGTATTGTTTGAGCCACAATCTAAACTTGCAGATACGGCCACCTACGATATAACTGCCTGGTCGTTGCCTTATGCGTATGGCGTAGAGGCGTATGCTACCAAACAAAATATTGCTTTAAGCGGCGCAAAAATGGCCGCAGATTTTATAAATAATACTTCGGCAGATGCGTATGGATATGTTATCCGCTGGCAAGGTGTTTCATCTGCAAAAACTATTGCAGGCCTTTTATCTAAAGGAATTAAAATGCGTTTTACCGAAACTCCTTTTGAAATGGGGGGGCAGACCTTTGGCAGCGGCTCAGTAATAATAACTAAAAAAGGCAACGCCGTCTTTGGTAATGAATTATGGAAAACAGTAAGCGATGCCTGCAACAGTAACCACATAAAAATGAATGCAGTAAATACCGGCATGGTAGATAAGGGTGCTGATTTTGGCAGCGACCGGGCGCACCAGATAAAAGCACCCAAAGTAGCCATGCTTACCGGCGAAGGCGTAAACTCAAATGCAGCGGGAGAAATATGGAACTTTTTTGATAACGAATTAAAATTTAAAATCAGCCTGATAAATGCCGCCGATTTTAATCGTATAGATTGGAATGATATTGATGTATTAATTCTTCCTGATGGAGGTTACCGTTTTTTAAATGACAAAGAATCTGCCGCAGCCTTTCATCAATGGATTGAAAAAGGCGGGAAGCTGATAGCGCTTGAAGGAGCTGTAGCACAATTATCCAAACAGGACTGGAGTGTATTAAAATCAAGAGCTGAAGATGCAGATACTAATAAAAAGAAAGATACTTATGCCAACTTACTCAGCTTTGAAAACCGGGAAAGAGGTCCGTTATCCAATAGTACACCCGGGGCTATTTTTAAGGTGGATGTAGATAATACCCACCCGCTGATGTTTGGTTATCCAAAATATTATTACACTTTAAAAATGGATGATGCCGTGTATGAATTTATAAAAGAAGGCGGCTGGAATGTGGGCGTATTAAAAAAGGAAAATCAACTGGCAGGTTATGTTGGCTATAAGGTAAACCCTAAACTAAAAGATGGTTTATTGTTTGGGGTGCAGGAGCTGGGCAATGGCAGCATTACCTATTTAACTGACGATATAATGTTTCGTAATTTCTGGGAAAATGGAAAGCTGATACTTTGTAATGCAGTATTTATGGTAGGGCAATAAAATGCTAACTAAGGAAAAAGTACTTTAATGTAGCTATAAACAACCCGTTAAAGGAGTTATTTTTTAAAAATGTGCAACAAAAGATGAAGTGCAGTTGTCTTTAATTAAACTACGAGGTTATCAACGAGATTATTGGCGATAAAATAAGCGAAAAAAGGTAACTATATAAGGCGAGGCGCCAAGCCAAAAGCCTATAATATAAAATTGATGGCCTTGGATTATAGCGAAATGTTTAGGCCAAAGGCTATTATGTACAGGAATTAATTATTCGACATTATTAATATTTATTAGTAATCCATAAAATTCTTTAACCCCTTTTTTTATATAAAAATATTTATAGGTATACCAAACCAGATATTAAAAATAGATAACTTCATATTTCATAACTTAAACTACTATTATGAGAAAAAATCGCCCCCTCTTTGTGGTGCTGTGTACACTTTTTTTTAACATGGCATATGCGCAAACCAAAACCGTAACGGGAACCGTTACCGACACGAAAAGCGGTGTTGTACTTAGCGGTGTTACAGTAACCGTAAAAAATAGTGATTTATCCACGGTTACCAATTCCGATGGAAAATTTTCCTTTCAGGTTCCCACTAAAGCAAGCAGCCTTATTTTTAGTAATATAGGGTATGGCAATGCAGAGGCAAAAATTGGCAATGGCCCTATCGCTATCAAGCTCAGTACATCTGTAAGCGAATTAACAGAAGTAATTGTAGTAGGGTATGGCACTAAAATAAAAAGAGATGTAACAGGCTCTATTTCAAAAGTGGGCGCAAAGGAATTAAACAATACTCCCGTTACCAGTTTTGAAAGTGCTATTCAAGGACGGGCTGCGGGCGTTTTTGTAAGTCAGCAAAACGGAAAACTCGGCCAGGGAATTAATGTACGCATCCGTGGCTCTGCTTCTGTAACTGCAGGTAACGAACCCTTGTATGTAATTGATGGCATACCGTTACAAAACTCAGATCTTTCCAGCAATGGGTCATCTACCAATAGCTTTACAGATATAAATACTAATGACATTGAATCAATAGAAATATTAAAAGATGCTTCTGCCGCCGCTATCTACGGGTCCAGAGGTTCTAATGGTGTGGTATTAATTACCACTAAAAAAGGTAAGGCAGGCAAGTCTAAAATTGAATTCGGTTATTTTACCGGCACCCAAAAGCCTACAGGTAAAAGAGAATTTTTAAATTCAAAAGAGTACGTGGACTACTTTATCCAGGCTGCCGCAGGAGCTGCCACGCAAGATTCTATAAATGGATATTATGCAACCGTTGCCGATGCCCTGGTAGATGAACTTGATTTTGTAAACAGCAGGCTTACCAGGTATTCTGCAGGCAACACAGATTGGCAAACACAAAAGGTAAATACCAATTGGCAAGATCAGGCGTTTCAGGATGCACCTGTCTCTCAGTATGATATCAATCTTTCAGGTGGTAATGAAAAAACTACTTTTTATTTAGGTGGCCAATACTTTGACCAAACAGGTATAATATTACGTAACAGTTTAAAGAGATATAGCGCAAGGCTTAACTTAGATCATAAAGTAAAGGATTGGCTATCTGTAGGTATTAACTTAAATTTTGTCCGTTCTTTAAATAAAAGAATTTCTAACGACAACGCTTTTTCAACACCATTACAGATTGTAGCATTATCTCCCATCACTCCTCTTATTGATCCAAGAACAGGATTAACAAGTGGTGCGCTTAACCTGGCAACAGGTTCGCCAAATACTAATTACCCGCTTTATTACAATCCTATTTTGAGTGCTGAAAATACAAGGTATAATACCCTTGTGAACAGAACAATTGGTAATGTATATGGCAATGTAAATATTACTAAAGGGTTGGTTTTTCGTACCGAGTTTGGTATTGATCAGCTAAACCAAAACGAAGATCAGTACGCCGGGCGTTTAACTGCCCGCAACCAGGGGGTAGCCAATGGATCCGGTTTTAATTCTTCTGATCAGATCCTTAACTTTAATACCAACAACTTTTTAAAATATACCGCCGATATTAATGATAAGCATAGTTTTGATATATTGGCGGGTACAAGTTTTCAAAAATTGCAATCATTAACTAACAGTGCTTCGGCGGAAGAGTTTGCAAGTGATTCTTACAAGAAATTATCCGGAGGAGCTTCTAAAACAGCAGCTACTTCTTCTGCTTCTGACTGGGTATTGCTATCTTACTTTGCCAGGGCAAACTATAAATATAAAGACCGCTACCTGTTATCAGCAAGCGGCCGATATGATGGGTCATCCAGGTTTGGGGCCAACAATCGTTTTGGCTTTTTCCCGGCTGTGTCTGCCGGCTGGATAATTTCCGATGAAAGCTTTCTTCAAAATACCAAATGGTTAAATTTCTTAAAATTAAAGGCCAGTTATGGCCTTACAGGAAATTCAGAGATATCCAACTACGCATCAAGAGGTTTATTTGGGCCAAATCCTTATGGCGGTCTGGGTGGCCAGGTACCGGTACAATTACCTAACCCGGATTTGAAATGGGAATCTACAGCAAGTTCAGACCTGGGCTTAGAGGCGAGTATAATCAACCGCAGGATAACCGTAGAAGTAGATGTTTATCAAAGAAAAACAAAAGACCTTTTGCTAAGTGTAAATGTTCCTTCTACTACGGGTTTTTTATCTAAGATTCAAAACATTGGCAAATTAGAAAACAAAGGTGTTGAGGTTACCATAAATACGGAAAATGTAATAACCAAAAATTTTAGATGGAGCACAAGCCTGAATTTTGCTGCCAATAAAAATAGAATTACAGATTTGGGCGGGCAACAGATTGGCACTTTAAACAGGGCAATGGAAGGTGAGCCATTGGGCGTATTTTATGCAAAAGAATTTGCCGGCGCAGACCCTGCCAACGGGGATGCGTTGTATATAAAAAATACCGTTTTGGCAAATGGCGGTAAAGACCGGGGTACCACTAACAATGTAAATGAAGCAGAAGATGTAAGAATAGGAAACCCTAACCCTGATTTTTTGTATGGCATGCGTAATACATTTACGTATAAAAGTTTCGACTTAGATGTACTGCTGCAAGGGGTATATGGCAACGAAATATTCAATGGTGGTGGACAATACATGTCTGCAAGCGGCAGCAATGGATTTGATAACCAAACAAGGGATCAGTTAAACGCATGGAAAAAACCAGGCGATATTACCCAGGTTCCTGAAGCCAGGCTGTTTTATGCAAATGGTACGGATAATTCCAGCAGGTTTATTTCTGATGGCTCTTATTTAAGGGTGAAGGCTGTTACATTTGGTTATAATCTTTCACCTAAATTATTAGCAAAACTTAAGATTGATAAGGCCAGGGTTTATTTTAGGGCACAAAATTTATTTACTATAACCAACTACCAGGGATGGGATCCCGAAGTAAATGCTGATTACCAGGCAACCAATATAAACCAGGGTGTTGATTTTTATTCGGCACCTCAGTTAAAAACGATTGTCTTCGGTATTAACATAGGGCTTTAATAACTACACTATCTTAAAATAAAAACGATGAAAAATAAACTATTTAATATCGTTCTTTTAGTGGCAGCAGCAGGCATTGCAAGCTGCACAAAAGAATTAAATACCAAACCTTACAGCCAAATAGACCAAGGCAATGCTTTAAATACAAGTTCTGATGTAGAAGGGTTGCTGGTAGGGTCTTATGCAGATTTGGGTGCCGCCGATCTATATGGTGGCGGTGCATTTGTAACCCCGGACCTTTTAGGGGATTTTAATGAAATAACCTGGAGTGGCACTTACCAGGGCATGACGCAGATTAAAAATAAAGCCATTCCTATTGATAATGGTTTTGTAGAACGAACATGGACAGGAGGGTATAGGGCTATCAATGATGTTAACAATGTATTGAGTGCGCTTGGTGTAGTAACACAGGCGAAAAAAAATAAGGTAGAAGGGGAAGCTAAATTTATAAGAGCCTCTGTTTATTTTGACCTGGTAAGATTATTTGCTAAAGCCTGGAATGATGGTGATCCGGCTAATAACGACGGCGTACCCATTAAGCTTACCCCTACAAAAGAACTGGCTGGTGCCGCTGACCAGATACCAAGGGCAAAAGTAGCTGCTGTATATACGCAGATAATAACTGATCTTATGGATGCGGAAACAAAACTACCTTCTTCAAACGGTTTTTTTGCTACCAAGTATTCTGCTGCTGGCATGCTGGCCAGGGTTTATCTTCAGCAAGGCGATTATGCAAAAGCACGGGATGCTGCCGACAGGGTAATATCTTCCGGTAAGTTTAAACTTACGCAGGCAAATGCAGATGGTATTATAGAAGAGTTTTTATACACCCGTGCAAAAACAGAAGATAATACTACGGAAGATGTTTTTGCCGTACAGGTTACAACCACATCGGGTATAAATAATTTTCAAACTTTTTATTCTGAGCTTGGCCGTGGAGATATCAGCATAAATAATGAACATTATGATTTGTACGACCCGAGTGATCTAAGGCTTAACCTGATAAACGGAGATGGTTACTCTGCAAAGTTTGATAACGTCTACGGCAATGTTCACATTATCCGGCTTGCAGAAATGTACCTCATAAGAGCCGAAGCAAACAGCAGGTTGGGCACCAGCGTTGGAGCCTCATCGGATGATGATGTAAATATTATCAGGAACAGGGCAGGATTGGATTCTTTAGTAGATGTAACCATTGATGATATTTTAAATGAACGTAAAATTGAATTATCTTTTGAGGGGTTTAATTTACATGATATTAAGCGCCTGGCTGTATCAACCGGTTATTTTACCGGTGGCGGGGGCCTGCCTTTTAATTCGCCAAAATTAATTTTTCCTATACCAAAAAGGGATATAATAGTTAATCCTAACTTAACGCAAAATGAAGGGTATTAATTAAAATACTTTTTATTAAATTCATAAATATAATTGCTATAATTAAAGGCTGCCTCATAGTTTATGAGGCAGCCTTCTTTATTTGTTAATTAAGCTCAACACTACATTTAAAATTCTTTTATGCTGTAGGATCCTCTAATGCAGCAAGTTTATTATCGGTATAAAACTTATCCCGGTGTTCCTGGAATTCCTGCAGCAAAGCGGTAACAATCTGCACACTGGAATCTACTTCTTCATGTATATCAGGCAACTTTTTCTCCAGTAAGCCAACACCAAGGTTAATATTGTCAGCTTCTATTTGAGATAATTTTTTTAATACAGATGTCTGGCTGTTTTTCAAGTCATCCAGTTCTCTCAGGATCTTATCCATCAGTTCTAACTTTTGTAATTTTTCCATATTTGATTGTTTTTGGGTTTAATATTATCCCATTACAACTACCATAGAACAAACATCATGCAAGAACTTAAAATAATGCATTTAAATATTTTATTATTCGCCACTTTTGCTTTTAGAAAGCAAGTTGCCGGTGCAGAATTGCTCTGTTGGGCAAACTACGTTAATTTCGCTTTGGTAAAAGAGGATAGAAATTACTGCTGTTAACTGGTGCGACGCCAATGCTGTTGCTCTTTGTTCTACTGCCGGTAAACCAAATAAAAAAATAATGTCAGAAACTTCAGAAACATTTTTAGCTAAAAGCACCATTAAAGCTGCCGACCTGGAACACAGGCGGAAAATAAATTTTAATATCGGGCGCTACAATGCTGCTGTACCAAAGGGTAAAGAACAATTTGAAAACATACACCTGGCCCGGGAAAGAGCAAAAAATGTTAAGTGGCGTGCTATAGAAACCTTGGATCAGCAACTGGAAGAATTTGAACTGAACTTCAGCAAACGGGGCGGAAAAGTTATCTGGGCAGAAGATAGCGTCCAGGCAATTGCAGAGATCATCAGGATATGTGATGAAAAAAACTGTAAAACCCTGGTGAAGAGCAAGAGTATGGCCACCGAAGAAATTCACCTGAATGCCGCCATGGAAAAGCATGGTATTGAAAGTATAGAAACTGATCTTGGGGAATACATACAGCAATTAGATGGCGAAGCACCTTACCATATTGTAACACCAGCTATGCATAAAAGTAAAGAAGATGTGGCTAAATTATTTAATGAAAAGCTGGGCACGCCTATTACACTTACGCCAACAGAACTTACGCAGGTAGCCAGGAATATTTTACGTAAAAAATATGTGCAGGCAGAAGTTGGTGTTACCGGCGCCAACTTTATCATCAGTGATATTGGTGGCGTGGCCGTTACAGAAAATGAAGGCAATGCAAGATTGAGTTGTGCTTTTCCTAAAACACATATTGTAATTGTAGGCATCGAAAAAATGATTCCGTCTGTTACAGACCTGGCTTTGTTTTGGCCGCTGCTGAGTACGTTTGGCACGGGCCAAAAAATTACAGTTTATAACAGCATTATCACCGGCCCACGCCAGCCCAACGAAACAGATGGTCCCGAAGAAATGTATGTGATACTGCTTGACAACGGCCGTACAAATATTTTAAAGAATCCTAAACAGCGGGAAAGTCTTTACTGCATACGCTGCGGTGCCTGTTTAAATGCCTGCCCCGTGTATAAAAATATTGGCGGTCATAGTTATGGCGCTACTTACAGTGGGCCAATCGGCAGTGTGATTACGCCCCACCTGGAGGGCATGGAAGATTTTAAACATTTAAGTTTTGCCTCTTCTCTCTGCGGAAACTGTACTGAAGTATGTGCCGTAAAAATAAACCTGCACGAACTACTGCTGGATAACCGCCATCAATCAGTAGAAGATGGTCATAGCAGTTTTGCAGAACGCAGTGCCTGGAAGCTTTGGAAAATTGCCAGCCTTAAAAGAAGTATGATGAATTTAGGCAGCGGCTCTTTTAAAAATAAAGTAGTAAATGGTTTATTTAAAGACTGGACAAAACACCGCAGCGACCTGAACTTCAGCCAAAAAACCTTTAACCAGATGTGGAAAGAAAAATATAAAAAATAAAATATTTTACAGCAATAGATTTAGTCAGCATCTGCAGACTTATTTTATTTTAGCCTTATGATATTAATTTACTCAGATATTTCATCATCCCGCCTTCAATACATCTGCCAGTTTATTTTTAAAGAACAGTTAAGTGTTACCTATAGCCTTACCATAGATAAGGAAGGATTTAAAAACCATGATGGGCCTAAAATAAATTATAGTGATTCTGTAATTGAAAAATCCACTTTTACTATTCGCAATCATGCGCTGCTTTTTGAAGACGATATAAAAAAACAATCCATTGAATGTTTTGAAACCGATGAGTATAAAGCTTTTTTTAAAACAGCCGGGAGTGATTTTCCTTTTGATATTTTTGCAGCGAGCTTTTATTTACTAAGCCGCTACGAAGAATATTTACCACATGGGCTGGATATGTACGGCCGGTATGCGCATGAAAATTCACTGGCCCATAACGAAGGATTTTTAAATATTCCTTTGGTAAACTTCTGGATTAAAGATCTTGCCAAGGCTTTAAAAACATTTTTTCCAGAATTAAATTTTCAATTTCCTGATTTTAAATTTCTTCCTACATATGATATTGATATTGCCTGGTCTTATAAAAGTAAAGGACTATTAAGAAATGTTGGAGGATTTTTGCAGTCACCATCTGTAAACAGGATTAAGGTTTTAATAGGCCTTGATAAAGATCCGTTTGACAGCTATTTATTTTTAGATGCCTTGCATAAAAAAAATAAACTGGCGCCGGTATATTTTTTTTTAGTAGCTACCTGGGGCAGTGTGTATGATAAAAATATTTCTCCCTATGCCCGTGGTATGTGGCAGCTGATAAGAAGGCATGCAAAAAAATACACTATTGGTTTACATCCTTCCTGGAAAAGCAATGATCAATTAGCCATTGTAAAAAAAGAAAAAAAAATCCTGGAAACAGCAGGGAACCTTTCTATTTCTGCATCCCGCCAGCACTATATAAAATTAAGCCTGCCCAATACGTTCGAGAACCTGATTGAGCTAGGTATTACAGATGATTATAGTATGGGGTATGGCAGTATCAATGGTTTCAGGGCTTCTGTTGCCTCGCCGTTTTATTGGTATAATTTAAAAACAGGAAAAATATCAGCACTTCGCCTTCATCCATTTTGCTTTATGGATGCCAATAGTTTTTACGAAGAAAAATTAAATGCTGCAGAAGCTTACGCTGAAATGATTTATTACCTGCAGGCCTGTAAAAAAGCTAATGGAGCATTCATCAGCATTTTTCATAATAATTTTTTAGGCACAGATAAGCAGTTTGCCGGCTGGAAAGAAATGTATGAAAAATTTATATCTCAGCTTCTGTGATAATTTTCTCCCTATTTTTTTTGATGCTGTAGTTTACCAGGAATACACCGGTGAGAGTTACGACGGCACCCAAAAAAATATTTGCGGTTAATTTTTCATTTACCAGAAAAGAAGCTAAGACCATTGCCACAAGAGGATTTATATAAGCGTATAAAGACGCAATAGTAACAGGTAATTTGTTCATTGAATAAATAAAGGCAATAAAACTGATTACAGAACCAACGCCTACCAGGTATAAAATTACCAGCCACGCTTTTAGTGGTATGAGATGTAAGGGTAGCATAGGTTGTGCAGCTTTTGCACAAATAAATAATACAACAGCGCTAAGGATCATTTGCCAACCGATAGCATAGTATGGATTTAAATTTACTTTATTGCGTGCTATAAAAACAGTGCCGAAACTCCATGATAACATTGCGATAAATGATAAAAGTGCCCCCACAAAAAAATAAGGACTATGCTGGTTAAAAGCATTCTCATAAAAAACAATTATTATTCCACCAAGGCCCAAAACGAAACCTAAAAAAGTAAGAGGAGTTATTTTTTTACTTTTAAAAAATACTCTTTCTATAACAACAACACTTAGGGGGTATAACGCTCCTATTAGCGCACTTAGCCCTGTAGGAATATATTTCAGGCTCCAGGTGCTGAGGCCATTTGCAGATACAAACATCAGCAATGCCATTACACCTAACCAAACAAACTGTTTGCCATTAGGCAGGGGTAATTTTTTATAAAAAAGAAAAAAGGTTACAAAAATTGTCCCGGCAATCAGTTGCCTTATGGCAGCCATTTGCAGCGCCGGAATTTCGCTGATGCCCATCTTACTTGCTACCCACGTAGTACCCCAACAAAAACTCGTAATAATAAGTGCAAAATACCCTTTGCCCCTGGTGGACTGAACCGGCTGCTGCATGTAGTTTATCTGTTATTAGTGTTTAAAATGCCGTAAGCCAGTAATTACCATGGCCAGGTTTTGTTCTTTACAATAGCTTATACTATCCGTATCCCTGATAGATCCCCCCGGCTGTATAAAAGCTGTGATGCCCGCCTGGTGGGCAATTTTTACGCAATCATCAAAAGGGAAAAAAGCATCACTTGCCAATACTGCATCTTTTAAATCAAAATTAAATTGCTTTGCTTTTTCAATGGCCTGGCGCAAAGCATCTATACGGGATGTTTGCCCGCAACCTTTACCAACCAGTTGTTTATTTTTTATCAAAGAAATGGCATTACTTTTTAAATGCTTGCAAATTATATTGGCAAATATCAAATCTTGTTTTTCTTCTATTCCTGTTTCACGGCCGCCGGCTTCTTTCCAATCTGTAAAATTGCCAAGGTCATTTTGTTGGGTGAGTGTGCCATTCAACACCGACTTAAACTGGGTAGTTGGCAAAGCAGTTTCCTTTAAAACCAAAAGTATCCGGTTCTTTTTAGTTTTTAAAATAGCTAATGCATCTTCATCAAATGAATGGGCAATAAGTACTTCAAAAAATATTTCATTAATGGCTTCAGCAGTAGTTTTATCTATTGTGGCATTACAAATCAATACCCCACCAAATGCACTTTCATTATCACCTGCTAAAGCTGCATCCCAGCTTTCTTTTACTGAATTTCTTTGAGCAATGCCGCATACATTGGTGTGCTTAATGATAGCAAAAGTTTTATCCGTAAATTCTTTTATTAATTGTACTGCTGCATCAACATCTACTAAATTATTATACGATAATTCTTTTCCATGCAATTTATCAAACACTTCATCCAGGTTGCCGTAGAAAATTCCTTGCTGGTGCGGATTTTCTCCATAACGTAAAACTGTTTTATTACCACCGAAAGGGTTTGCAAAATTTGTTTCATTAAAATAATTTGATATAGCAATATCATAAGCGGTGCAAACATCAAATGCTTTTATGGCAAACATGCGCCGCTGCTCCTGGTTGGTTTCACCAATTTGTCTGTCCAGTATTTCTTCCAATAAAGTATAATCTTTATTTGCAGCAACTACCACTACGTCAAGATGGTTTTTAGCTGCAGCTCTTATCATGGATGGACCGCCTATATCTATTTTTTCAATTATCAGTGTTACATCTGTTGTTGATTTTACAGTTTCTTCAAACGGGTACAGATCTACAATTACCAGGTCCATTTCAGGGATATTGTATTGCTTCATTTCGGCAACATGCACTTCATCATTTCTTTTGCCTAATATCCCTCCGAATACTGATGGATGAAGCGTTTTAACCCTTCCGCTTAAAATTGACGGATAATTGGTAAGCGACTCTACCGGCACACATTTTACGCCCAGCTTTTCTATAAATTCCTGGGTGCCGCCCGTACTGTAAATCGTTACTTCCAACTTATTTAAAAGCGCAATAATATTTTCTAATCCCTCTTTATAAAAAACAGAAATAAGTGCAGTATTGATTTTTTTTTGCATTTCGTCGGGCCCAAAGGGCGTTTAACAGTAAAGTCTTCTTTGTTTAGATTTGTTATTCAGCTTCCAAAATAAAAGCACCCTCTTCCGCAACTGAATGACAGCGCAAAAGTAATTGTTCGCATTCTTTTTTCCAGTTCCCAATTTTCCACAAACTATTAGACCCATCAAAAATAACAATACCCGGATTTACTGCAGCAGTGATATCCGCAATACTGATTTTTGGATTCTTTGAAATCAGCAAAATATCTACATTTAATTTCTGAGCCAAAGGATAAAACTTAATTGTGCTGTCGATGAACAAACATTTTTTTCCGGCAAATTGCCAATACATGCCATTATGAATTAAATTACTAAAAGCACCAGCGGGATTTAACTGTAAAGCCACCCTTGCTGGTTTTAGATGAAAATTTTGCAACACCCCGTCTACCTGCAGAATGCTGTCGCCCACAAAATAATGCTGGTCTTTAAAAATAAAATCAACTGCCATGTGCTGTGGAACATTGTAAACAATTATTTTTTGCTGGCGCAGAAGCCGGAATTTTGCATAAGCATGCAGCATAGTAAAAGCCAGCAGGCTGGCGAGCCCCAGGCGAAACATCATTTTATTTTTGTAAAGCATCCAGCTACACAAAGCAAT
>JBDUCK010000296.1:0-4457 GCA_040003485.1 Ferruginibacter sp.
TCCGGGATTGCGGTGCAGATTATCAAAAATCTAATTAACTCTCCAAGACCAAAACTTTTTTTTGAGCATGGCCAATATTTATTTTTTATTGATAATCTTTCTTTGTCTGGTTATGCAAGTTTTCCATCGGGGCACACTGCTACAGCATTTGCCATTGCCACGGTATCAATGCTAATACTTAAAAATAAAAAGTGGAATCTATCTTTTTTAATCGCTGCTATATTGGTTGGCTATTCCAGAATTTACCTGGCGCAACATTTTTTGCTTGATGTATTGACAGGTGCACTTATTGGAACTATAGCTGCTTTTCCTGCAATGTATTTAGCAAGCAATAGCAAAGGCATAAAAAATTCATTTAATAAACTGCGCAGGATTGACAATGATATGGTTCCATCTAATCCCGGGCCTGGAATTATTCAAACAAATTAATCTTTACGGCTTTGCAGAGAAAAACCAAAAGTACTGCCTACATCTATTTTACTGCGTACATGAATGGCCTGGTGGTGCGCTTCAATTATGTGCTTGCAGATAGAAAGGCCCAGCCCGCTACCGCCGGCCTTCCGGCTCCTGGCCAGGTCGGTCCGGTAAAATCTTTCAAATATTCTCGGCAAGTGTTCTTCAGCAATACCTGAACCATCATCACTGATTTCGATTAAAACATTGTTACCATCTACATTGTAAAAACTTGCTTCTATAGACCCGTTTTGTTTGCCATACTTTATCGCATTATCTACAAAATTTAATAATACCTGCCTTATCTTTTCTTTATCAGCAAAAACAGCCAGGGGAAGTTCACAACCTTTCTTTATAGCACATTTTATTTCTTTTTCTTTGGCTTTTATAAAGAGAGAATCATATACTTCTTTTACCAGCTCCTGTATAATAAAATTTTGAATATTTAATTTTTGCTCTCCACTTTCAAGCCGGGATATCTCATCAAGATCATCTACCAGGTTTACCATTCTTTCTACATTACGGGAGGTACTTTGCAAAAATTTTGTATTCACCATATCATTGTGTAGTGCACCATTTAAAAGCGTATCTACATAACCTTGTATGGCAAAAATGGGCGTTTTTAATTCATGGCTCAGGTTCTGCAAAAATTCTTTTCTGAAGGCTTCATTTTGCTGCAGTATTTCTATTTCTGCTTTTCGCTGCTGTGCCCAGCTTTCCACATCTTCCCTTACTTCATCTATACTTTTTTGGGGTAATATATTTTTGTAATAAAACTCTTCCCGTTTACTGGCTTTGGTTTGATAAATAAGTTTATATATCAGTTTTATTTTTCTGTAGATAAAAGTTTGAAGCGTGTATAGAATAAGCCCGAAACTTCCCAAAAAAATCACCAGGAATGATAGCAGCGCAATCCACCAGAGTGGTTTAAAAACAAAAATGCCAAGAGATATGGGCACAGAAAGAGCCAGGGCAGTTAATGCCGCCAGTTGTTGCGGAGAAAAATTTTTTGCTGAAAACATTATGAATAGTTCAAAAAACTCCGGTGATAGTAAGGCAAATGTAAAATTAATTACTATCTGGTGGTTATGAATATTTAGCCCTGCTAAATCTCAAATTTATAACCTACTCCTTTTACTGTGGTGATGCAATCCAGCCCCAGTTTTTGCCGTATTTTCCTTATGTGCACATCTATGGTTCGGTCGCCAACAATTACCTCTGTTCCCCAGATCTGGTTTAATATTTCATTTCTTAAAAAAACTTTTCCGGGTTTGGAGGCAAGAAGCGCCAGTAATTCAAATTCTTTACGGGCAAGTATCAATTCTTTGTCGTTATGAATAACAACATATTTTTCCCGATCAATTTCAAAATCGCCTACTTTAATAATCCCGGTATCTTTTTTATTAAGCCTCCGGAAAAGTGCATTTACTTTACTCGTTAATATTTTAGGACTGATAGGTTTTGTAAGATAGTCGTCAGCACCCGTTTCAAGGCCTTTTATTTCAGTGGTCTCATCGCTCATGGCGGTAAGAAAAACAATTAAAGTAGATTTAAATGCAGGCATCATCCTTAGCAGGTTGCACACTTCAATACCGTTTTTTCCCGGCATCATAATGTCCAGAATAATAAGGTCCGGCTCGTTTTTCTTTGCCTTCTCCACTGCTTCGTCACCATTCTTAGCCGTTATTACTTCATATCCCTCGGCCTGCAGGTTAAACTGGATGATTTCTAAAATATCTGGTTCATCATCAGCAATTAAAATTTTTTTGGCAATATTCATAAATATGAAATGTTTCGCAAAAGTATGTGTTCATTTTATGCAAGCGTCCGTTAAATGAACGTTATAGTATTATCAAATTGTTAAGCGCATGCAGCGCATATTATTTTTATCTCCTCTCTGTTTCAATCAATCCCATAAAATTGCACCATCTTTGCAATAGAAATGCTTTATGAAGAATATAATTTTACTTACCATTTTTTTATTTTTGTTTTCAAATCTTTTTGCTGCTGTTGATTCAGTTATTGTGCCTTTGTCCAGGCAATATTTCCATGATAAAATTATCCAGGAGCAAAAGCTATGCGATAGAGCTGATGGTAAATTGGACGGTACTCTACATATAAGCAGTAATGAAGAAATAAATCTACAGCTATCCGATGTGCTTTATCGTAAAGTAAATGTCTTACGGGATTGGATAGAAACCAGTACAGACATAGCCACTAATAATGAAAAAGTCCGTTACCTGGCATACGTAGAAAACATGCTAAGGTCTTTCCGCATTGCGTGGAAAAGCAGGCAGATAAATCCAATAGAACTTTCGGTATTGTATAATAATTTCGACCAGGCTATTAAAGCCCAGGCCCAGGCTGCTTCTATAATTCCTTACATACAGCTATCGCCTTACGAAACTGCAAAAATAATTACAACAGTTTTTTTTGATAATAAAGAAAATAAAACAGCACAGAATATTGTGTATTTAAAATATTGTAATCTACATCCCGATAAAATATTACAAACTATCAAGCCTTTTTCTAAAGAACCTTTTGCAGATAGCCTGGTGGTATTAGCCTGCCAGAATAACCCGGTACAATTGTATTCATATGCACAATCAGTAAGATCTGCGGAAGGACAATTAATTCACCGCAATACAAACAGTATGGTAGTTGCGGTCGCAAAACTGAGCCATACGCCCAATGCGCTGTTTTATTTCCCCTTTTTAGATGACCTTTTATCTGGCAAAAAAACAATTGATAGCATTAAGAAATTTGTAGGCGACAGTGATAAAGGTTACGATAGTGTTGGCTATTATAAATTGCTGGTAAAAACAGAGATTGATTATTTTAAACGCATGGCGCCACCGTTACGTGATACTCCTATTGCCATGTTTGGCGCCAATGGCCTGCGGGAAACTTTAAAGAAAAGAGCTATTCAATATTTTATAACCCCAATTAACACATTACACGAACAAAATAATCTTGCCATCCGCATGCGGGCAATTGATCCGCTTACACCCGAAGAATTATATTATATGATGGTGATGGGAGAAAATGATATTTATACATCCAGCTATAAGCACAGTTTTAATAGAATGTTACAACGCATGGGTGATAAACCCAGGGGTGATTCTTTACTGTTAAATGTAAACTTTGATTATTTTAAAAAGTTTATAAAAATGGCTGCTAATTTTAATAAGCTGGATACTTTTTTAAAAAGTATGCCGGCCGGCAGTTCCGAAGTATTGATGAAAGCATTTGTTGCCAACCTTGATAAAGGAAATAATTTAGAAGACGCTGTGGATGTGGCCGATGCTTACAGCAGCATAAATGATAAAAAGCTGCAGCGTAGTATTTTTACTTATGTACAGGAAAACGAAGAGAAAAGTATTGTCGAAAATAACGGCAGGGGAAAAACGATCTATGGCTTGCTGAAAACAATTATGCTTTCGGCAGACAGTACAGCTAATGTAGATCTCACAGCAGAAATTGGTATACCTTCTATTTACGAAATTTCAAACAAAGAAATGCAGGATGAAAAAGGCCGCATTGTAGAACAGGTATTTTTTTATGGAGATGAAGATGGTAAATCATTTTTTCCACGTTTTGTAAATTCTTTCCCCGCAAAAGACTGGAAACAGACAATGAAAAAAGAATGGGTAGAAATAAAATCGGTAAAAGGAAATATCACCGTATTTGCCAACAGGCCTTTGAATTACGATGAAAACCTGGATGATTCTGCACAGGTACATTTGGGCAATTATTTAAAAGCAAATGACATGAAACCTTCCATGGTAGTACATCGTGGCCATAGCTACTGGCTGCCGGGCACTATAGACCGTATGCCGGGAGATGCCAAAATTATTGTGCTTGGGTCCTGTGGTGGTTACCAGAACCTGAGCCAGATTTTAGAAATATCGCCGGATGCCCACATAATTTCTACAAAGGAAATTGGGTCAGGAGATATTAATCAACCAATAATAAATTACCTTAATCAAACATTTATTTCGGGT
>JBDUCK010000297.1:0-4416 GCA_040003485.1 Ferruginibacter sp.
GCTGTCGTGGCCTCACTTCCATTTGCACCTGAAATAGTCACCGAAACCATTCGTCATGCTAAAGAAAAATTGAATTTAAAACCACATAGATTTTATGGATTTGATGCCAGCTTCAATCCGACTTTTCCAAACAAGGACACAAATTCTAATGGCTGGGTTTCTAAATGGAGATTTGGGTTAAACCAAGGCCCCATTGTTATAATGATTGAAAACCACAATACTGAATTGATCTGGAACATTATGAAACAATGCTCCTACGTAATCAAAGGTCTTCAGATGGCTGGTTTCAGTAGCGGATGGTTGGATAAAATATAATATGGCTTGTTTTCTTTTGGCCAGTTCTTAAAATCATCAAGGCCTTTAAATGAAGACATGTCATAAAAGGGAACTTCCGTAGCAATCGATTTATCACTAATAACTGCCAAATAGGTTGGTTGTAATTTTTGCATGATTTCACGGAACAAATTAGATTTATTTTTGTTTGTCCTGCTTTTATTCTTGCTGAAACCTGCGCCCATAATTAAAATCAGCCGAACAGCCTGATTGATATTAGCAGTTTGGACTTCATTTTCTTCATAAGTAATTTTACCGCAACATTTAAGTAATTAAGCGATATTATGTATAAAGTGCTTCGTCCCTTTATAAGTAAAATTAATTAAGTAAATGTTGTAATTTTTTTTCGTTCAAGATCACAATATTACCTGCCTTAATGTCTATTAAATTTTCATTTCTAAAATCACTTAATGTGCGTATGAGCGATTCCGTTGCTGTGCCTGCAATGGTGGCCAGGCTTTCTCTGGTAATGGCTATTTCAAAATCTCCGGTGTCCTCCGTCTTATATTTCTTTTGCAAAAGCATCAATGCTTCTGCAACTTTTTTGCGGAGCGAATTATAAGCAAGTCCTAATAACTGCTCTTCTTTTTCTGCAATATTTTTTGCCAGCAACTGTATAAATTTTTTGGCTACCTGTGGATTGTTGCTTAACAATTTATCAAAATCTTCTTTGGGTATAACAGATAGGGTTGTTTCTTCCATGGTTTCGCTTGTGTCGTGGTAAACAGTTTCTTCCAGCATGGCTATATATCCAAAAAAATCGCCGGGGCTGTACAATGCTGTTACCAGTTCTTTGCCATCATCATTCGTTTTGTAAGCCTTTACTTTCCCTGTTACCACATAATAAAGCCTGTTAGGGTGGTTGCCTTCAGCATAAACAATTTGTTTCTTTTTGTACTTATTAATATTTCTGTTTTCAGCCAGGGAATGCAGATCATTTTTGGCGTGCGATGATTGCAGCAATATTGTTAAGTCTTCTATTGTTGGGTTTAAATATTGTTTTAATACTTCTATTTTTTTTAAGCGGCTATCTACAGCATTTAATAATTCTGTACCATCAAAGGGCTTTGTAATGTAGTCGTCAGCGCCCTGCTCCATCCCTTTTCTAAAATCGTTCCTTTCCGTTTTGGCCGTTAGAAAAATAAAGGGCGTATTTTTTATTGTTTCGTTTTTTTGTACGGCATGTAATACACCATAACCGTCCAGTACCGGCATCATTATATCGCATACAATTAAATCAGGTATTACCTGCAATGCAAGCTCAACACCAATTTTTCCATTTGCTGCAGTAGTTACTTCATAGTTTGCAAGCCCCAGTATTTCGGCAGTATTTTCCCGTATATCGTCATTGTCTTCTATGAGTAAAATCTTTTTCATTCCATGTATTTTTATTGTGTTTGTTATGCACCATGTATTCACCTAAAAACAGGACACTTCCTTTTTTATTTCTTATTAAACGTCAATATAAATTCTGTACCTTTTTCCAGTTCGCTGTTGCAGGCTGTAGTGCCATTCATCAACTCAGCATATTTTGCAATTATATGAAGCCCCAACCCTGTACCCTTTATGTTTGCAACATTTGCCCCCCTAAAAAAACGCTCCCATAAATGATTCTGATCTTCTTTTGAAATGCCTATTCCATTATCTTTTACCCGAAGTAAAAGTTGTTTTTCTGTTGCTGTAGTTTCAACTTCAATGGAGCTTCCTTCAGCAGAAAATTTACTGGCATTAGATACCAGGTTCATAATAATATGTTTCATTAATGAGCTATCCAGTTCTACTTCAGTTTCGCCTTCATGCTTATATTTTATTTGCTGGTTAGGCTTTAAATTATTTTTTATTTCTTCTATAACAGCGTTTATATGAGTGCTGATATTAAAATAAGAAATTCTTACAGGTATCTTTCCTTCTTCAATTTTGCCTACGCTTAAAAAATCATTTAAGAGATCAGTAAGCATATTTACGGAAGATACTATGCGTTGCAAATGCCTTTCCCGTTTAGGTTGTTCATCTGTATTTATATATTTTTCTATCAGGTAAGAAGAGGACAGTACGGTGCTTAGTGGTGTGCGAAACTCATGTGAGGCCATGGATACAAACCGTGATTTTAATATACTTAGCTCTTTTTCTTTTGCAAGCGAACGGGATAATTCTTCTTTAGATTTTTCTAACTGGTGCATGGCGTCCGTCAATTCTTTTGTGCGCTGCGCCACCGTAGCCTCCAGTTCGTCGTTTAATTTAATGATTTCTGCTTCTGCATTTTTTCTGATAGAAATATCGCTTATAAATGCAATTACATTTTTATCGCCATGCTTTTCATACGTTCCTAAACTAACTTCTACCGGAAATTCGGTACCGTTTTTTTTTACGGCAAACAAATCCATACCAACACCCATGGGTCTGCTCTTTGGGTTATGGGTATAGTTTTCCCGATGTTCTACATGCCTGTGATGAAAACGGTTTGGTATAAGTATTTCGATATGCTTATCAATAATTTCATTAATTGTATAGCAAAAAAGCTGTAGTGCAAATGGGTTTACAGAGAGAATTATACCCCGGCTGTCTACAACAACAATACCCATAGAAGCATGGTCAAATAGTGCTTCGTAGCGGTATGACTGGTTAAAATTATTTTGTTCCGCTATTGACATAAGTAAATTTAGACCGAAATAAACCGTTGGGGGCTTAAATAATTTTTTGTTCTAATTATAGTTTTATAAACTTCAAATTATACAAAAGATATAATATCTACTCAAAAACACATCCAAAATTCTGTTTGAGAGATAGGAAAAGCTGGAACGCATTGGCAAAACCCTGCAATAAAATTCGCATACAATCATTCTTTTGTATGATGTACATCATTCTTTGCGCATATAAGCACATTTACATTTGTTAAAAAAAAAATCCTCTTTAGGATTAAGATAGAAAGAGTAACCGGGCGTTACGAAAACGAATTTTAATGATTGGTTTTTATCGACATCCTATGATTAAATTAAAAATACTGACGCACATCAGGTGATCCTTTGGTGAGCATCATGCCATAAAAAACAGGATTGAACGAACATGATATTGTTGATGGCATAATACCCATCATGATAAATGCGTATGGCAAGGGTGATCAGAAAATATTTTTAATAGAAGGTAGCGAAACACCAAGATCAATACCTGCCTTTGTTAGGGCGGTCGTTATTGGCTTTGCCGGTTGGGCAATTTATTATGCAGTTACTTCTATGAATATGAGTTGGTAAAGTGATAAATACGATTATTAAAGAAACGCTGGCAGAACTGGAAATAAAAGACCACCCCGTTGCAAAAGCATTGTATAAAAATGCAGCGTTCAAAGTACTTGTACTGGCTTTTAAAAAGAGATGCTGCTAAAAGAACACAAAGCAAATACGCCAACTAAACTTGTTGTACTAAAGGGCGAAGTGCTGTATAAAAGTGAAATGATAGAACAATATATATACTACACGATGAGTTTGAAATACCTGTGAACGAACTGCATGCTGTGCTTGCAAAAGAAGATTCACTTTGCATACTTATACAAGGATAAAAGTATGTAATTGCAGCATCCTATTCTCTACAATGTTTATTGACAACAATCATTGTTTGTACCAATCGTTATTACAATTTTCGGCAGTAAATAAAAATATCTTACACTTACCAGCTTATAATATTTCTAAGGTGTGGATTGTAAATGTATGCTATGATGATAGATTTAAAACTAAAACAAATTCAGCATGAAGTGGACACCTGGAAGCGTGGGCTTTTGTACATGCAGGAAGAAAATATTCATTTAAAGGATCGTTTATCTGAAGTACTTAAAGACAGGTTTGATACAAAAATGCTGGAGGTTGTAGAAGTTTTTCAAAGTAAATTTATCCGGCAGGATGATTTGATAAACAGTTTAAAAAAAGAAGTTGCAGCTATTGAAAAAACACTTTATAGTAAAACTATTGCACCAGAAAATGTTGTACATCCATCAGAAATAAATATTACCAAAATCAGAAATAATTTAGAGGTTGCTGAAAAAATGTTTGCAGGTATTAAAACAGACTTTAATCATTATCTGTCAGCAAATAT
>JBDUCK010000050.1:0-14982 GCA_040003485.1 Ferruginibacter sp.
GGCGGTGGTGGTGGCGGTGGTGGTGGCTCATCTTTTTTTATTTCAGCCATTTGTGTATCTACTACATCCAATGTGTCTTTAGCGCTTCTTTCGCTTACAAAATTAGCTAAAACAGAACCAAGGAAAACCAATAACAGCAACGCTCCTGTTAAGAGCAACGCTTTTCTCAATCTGCCGTTATAAGTCTTTCTTAATTCATAGGCACCGTACGATTTATTTTTGCCTTCAAAAATAATATCAAGTACGTCAGCGGTTAATATTTTATTTGCTTCCATTTTAATCTCTTTGATTATTTAGATTCAAAATTGTTCTGATTCCACACTTTATTTTACCCCGTTGGCATCTTCTGTCTGTTTTATCAACAGTTCTTCTGTCGGCGTCATATCCACTTCTGCATAGTGGCCGGGTGGCACGGCAGAAATAGTCATTTCATCCAGTATATCAATCGCATTTTTAAAAGTTGATTTTTTGTCTGACTTAATAATATACATCAAATCGCCAATGGGTGTAGAATTCTTTTTGTCTACAATCAACTTCCGTATTTCTTTAAACGTGGTGCTTTTAAACTGTTCGCTTAGCTTATCAGCTTCCAACTGTCCAAAATAATAATAAACCTGGTCGCTTCTGCCTAAAAGAACAGTCATAGCACCAGAGTTTTTTACTTTCAGTTGCTGGGTACTATCATCTTTTGGTTCATTCATATTCATGGCCGTGGATTGGCTCATAGTGGTAGTGAACACAAAAAAAGTAATAAGCAGAAAACCAAGATCCACCATTGGCGTAAGATCTACCCGGGTAGATTGCTTTTTTGATTTTTTGACGCCGGGCCCCTTTTTGTGGCCCCCGCCCGAAGTATCTAATTCTGCCATGTCAGTAATTTTTTATTGAATGGTTATAAATTATTTTTTTGAACTGTTGTACAACTCAGACCCTATCGGCACCGTTTCGCCATTTGTAACAATACGGAATTTGAAGATGTCTGTTTTTTTAAAGGCTTCTTTTATATTTTTAAATACCGGGTAAAGTGCAGCGTTATCTCCCTTAACCAATATCATTTGCTCCAGCTTACTCTGATCGCCACCGGCATAAACATTTGTAATGCTGCGCATCCAATCTACCATTTCATTATTGGTACTATCGGTCGGAATACCCGGCAATTTTTCCGCAGCAATGGGGGTGGTTAATGCAAGTGAACTTTTAATTTGGTTTAATGGCAGGCCGATAAATTCTCTTTTACTCCATTTGGTAAGTTCAGCAGCAGAAAGATTTAATCCCTTTGAAGTATTGATATTATTTAAAATATCTGTCTTCTTGGTTTCATCGCCGAGCATTAAAAATGCTTTACCATCTTTGGTAAGGGTAATGATGATAGATTTATCAGGTACTGCTTTGGAAGAAACCGAAGAGGGTGTTTGCACTGCAAGAACTTCGGGCGGCTTTTGCTTTGTTGCCAGTATAAAAAAAGTCAGCAGCAAAAAAGCAACATCGCACATCGCCGTCATATCCACCGAGGTACTTTTTCGTGGTATTTTAACTTTCGGCATATTTAATTATTTTATCTGTTATTGTTAGATGGTGATTGAAGCTTTTTCCACAAAATTATTTGTAAAGCGAAGCAAAAGTTTGTGTTAAAGTAAAACCTGATTCATCTATACCATAAGTTATACCATCAATTTTTGTAGTAAACATGTTATAAAATACAATGGCAAAAGCAGATGTACCGATACCCAAAGCTGTGTTATACAAAGCCTCTGATATACCAATTGATAACTGCGCCGCTGCACCACTACCACCGCTATCCGCACCCAAACCAGCGAAGGCACGTATCATCCCGATTACTGTACCCAGCAGCCCTATTAAGGTAGCTACGGAAGCAATTGTGGAAAGAAATACGAGGTTTTTTTCCAGCATTGGCAATTCAAGCGAAGTAGCTTCTTCCACTTCTTTTTGTATGGCAAGCACTTTTTGCTCGGTATTTAATTCAGTATTATTTATCATTTCTTTATAGCGGTGTAATCCCGCTTTCATTACATTACCTACAGAACCTTTTTGCTTATCGCATTCTGCCAAAGCAGCATCTACATTTTTATTAGCAAGATGATATTGCACCTTACGGATAAAATCTGCATTGTTGCCCGTGCCATTTGCTTTTGCGATGGTCATAAATCTTTCAATAACAAAAGTAAGCATGGTTAAAAATGTGCCGATCAAAATTGGTACGATGATACCACCCAGGTACATTTTACTTAATGCAGTATGTGGCCCTTCTCTATCTGGCCAGAAACCGCTTGCAGTTCCTTTATCAAAATTACTTGGGTTGCCCAGTACAAATCGCCAGATAGTGTAACCAAGTAAAATACATACTACCGGTGCAATGAGAGAAATTGCATTGCTTGATTTTCTTGCCTGAACCGATGTTACCGGTTTTACTGTTGCAGTTGGTTTTGTTTCTGCCATAAAAGTCAAATTTTAGAAAGTGAAAATTTTGATTACTTTTTGTTTTTAATTTTGATAATACAATGCTAAAGAAAAATAAAATACGAATAATAATTTTCGAAGGGTAATTTAACCGGAACGCACAAGTTAATAAAATTAATGAAAGTAAGTATGGGTATAAATTAATTTTTTATTTATTTAAATCCGGCTGTTTTATTTTGATAATTTACAATTTATTAAATAAATTAAACCTGCAATAAAAATTACTCATACCTGAGTGCTACAATAGGATCTAGCTTGGAAGCTTTAAAAGCAGGATAAAGGCCAGATACCAGGCCTACTAGGGAACATACAAATATGGCAGCTATCACCCATCCCCAGGGCACTACAAAGCCGGTATGCAGTAACAGGGCTACCAGGTTGCCCACTAGAATACCGGCAACAATACCAGCAACGGCACCCATCAGGCTTATTAGAATAGATTCAAATAAAAACTGTGCCCGGATATCCTTTTTGGTTCCTCCCAGGGCCTTTGTAAGGCCAATTTCTTTAGTGCGCTCATTTACAGCCACCAACATAATATTCATGAGGCCAATGGCAGCGCCAATCAAAGTAATGAAGGCAATTCCAACAGTGCCTTTTTCTAAAAAACCAAGGTTGGTAAGCAGTGACTCAGCTATGCTGTCACTTTTGTCAATATAAAAATTATCATCGTCTTTTACTTCCAATTTCCGGACGGGTCTGAAGGTACCTTTTGCTTCGCCGGTTGCCACATCCATCAGCTTTAGATCAGTAACCATTACCGCAATATTGTAAGAGGTATTCTGGGTAGAATAAAGGCGGCGTACATTATTAAAAGAAGTTATTATTATTTTGCTGGTATTAAAAAAAGCACTCGAGCCTTTATCTTCCAGCACAGCTATAACCCGGTAAGGTATGTGATCTACACTTACCACCGCATCTACCGCCTTAGCGCTGTTATCGGGAAATAATTTTGCTGCAACACCATTGCCCAACATACATACACTGCCCCCCGCTTCTACTTCTGTAGGTGTAAAATTTCTGCCATAGGCAATTTTATAACCATTCAGTTCCAGGTAATTCTCATCGCCCCCATATACATTTACATCGGGATTTGTTTTTTTGCTCCCGGTATTTACTACAATCCCTGAGGGGCCACGTAATGCTAAACTTACTTTAGCTCCCGGAAAATTATACCGTTTTTTAAATTCTTTTGCATCATCATAACTAATGGGAATCCCATCATTAGAATTTTTTTTATTCAAGGAAGATTTACTTGATTTCGTAGTGTTGTTTCTTCCGCCACCGCCAAAATGTATATTTCTTTCTTTATACCTTAAACTAAAGGAATTAGCACCCATAGTGGAGAAACTGCTGGTAAGACTGTTACTGGCAGCTTTGATAGCGGTAATAATTAATATAAGGGCAAAAATGCCGAGGGCCATAATTATAACCGTTATGGCTGTACGCAGTTTATTGCTTCTTACATTTTTCCATGATAAACCTAATGAATCTTTATAAGTCATTTTACAATATTATGCTAAAGATAATGCCATCTTAAGCAGCCTGCAGAATTTTTTATTAAGCGGCAAATAATTGTTAATGGTACATCCAGCCAAGGATCAATTCAGGGTAAATACCCAATAGGATAATAAGTCCTGCTGTAAACATCAGTAATATCTTAAAAGCCGGGGTTATTTCTGTATTGTCTATTACGGAAGTTGAAGCTTCCTTAAAATAAATGGCCTGTATTATCCTGAAATAATAGTAAGCGCTGATGGCTGCAAATAAAACCGCCACAATCACTATCCAAAAACTATGGCCATTTTGTACTGCTGCCAACAGCATATAAAATTTGCTTTGAAACCCGGCCGTAAGTGGAATACCGGTTAGCGACAATAAAAAAATGGTAGCAGTAATTCCTAAAACCGGATGTGTTTTGCCCAGCCCGTTAAAACCCTCAATTGTATAATCATTCATTTTTATAAGAATAGCAAAAATGCCTATAGTGGCCAGGCTATATGCAGCCGAATATAAAATCAAACCCTCTTTGGCCCGGCCGTTTAAGGCAAATAATGCCAGCATCATAAAACCTGCCTGGGCGATGCTGGAGTAAGCCAGCATCCGTTTTACACTTTGTTGAAACACCGCTGTTATATTCCCTATTAATAAAGTAGAAACTGTTATAACTAAAATCAAGTTTTGCCAATGGCTTTGCACCTGGCCGAAAGCATTTTCAAACAACCTTATAAAAGCAAAAAAGCCTGCCACTTTTACAATGGTAGCCATAAAGGAAGTAAACACAGTTGGCGCTCCATCATATACGTCAGGGGCCCAGAAATGAAAAGGAGCAGCAGAAACTTTGAACGATAAAGAAATTATTAAAAGCACCAGGCCCACGGTAATCATAACAGGCATTTGCCCTATGCCCAATTGAATATTATTAATGTAAAAAGAAGCATTTGTATTGCCGCCATAAATAAATGCGATGCCCATCAGCATTATACCGGTAGAAAAAGCGCCCATCAGAAAATATTTTAAAGAGGCTTCATTGCTTTTTAAATTTCGTTTGTCACTACCAGTGAGGATGTACAATGGGATGGAAATTATTTCTATCCCGATAAATAAAAGCAATAAAGTATTGTAAGTAGCCGACAATGCCACGCCACACAGTACAAAAAATATCAACGCAAAATATTCCCCTACATGTTCCCCTACTTTTTCTATATCCCTGCCGCTGAGCATAAAAAACAATGCAGTACAACCGAATACTACTTCTAAAAATGTGAGGTTAAAACTATTAACGCTCAACATCTCCATGGTATCAATATTAAAGAAGGGAGTACCTCGATATAGCTCAATGCCATTGGTGATAAAAAGCAGCAGGATGCCTATAAGCGCAAGAGATTTTGGGGTGGTTTTATTTCTAATAAACACACCGGAAAACATCATTACGATACCCCAGGCTGCAGAAAATATAATTGCATTCATAAAAAAGTTCAAAAGTTTAATGTTCAAAAGTTCAATGTTCAGCTTTCGCCAAATTTAAAACTCCTTTCCTTTTAATTATCAGCTCAACATTTATTTTACCATGGCTACTAAATTACTTACTGCTTCTTTTGTTAATTCTATCATCGGCTGCGGATAGATACCCATGATAAAAATCAAACAAACAATAACTGCTAAGCTAATTTTTTCATTTATCGAAATATCTGTCATTGCTTCTGTGACTGTATTTGTATTGCCATAAAAAACCCTCTGTATCATTTTTAGCGTATAAACTGCGGCCAAAATAATACTGATAGCTGCGGCAAAAGTATACCATGCGTTGAAACGGTACAAACCGCTAAACATAAGGAACTCTCCCACAAATGCATTGGTGAGTGGCAGCGCAATATTTGCGAGGGCAATGATCACCAAAAAAATGGTGAGTACCGGAGCTTTTTGGGCTACACCACCTAATTGTGAAATATTTTTAACGCCTGTTTTTCTTTCTATCAATTCAATAACTATCCAGAGCCCGATGATATTTATACCATGATTGAACATCTGCAGCATTACGCCTTGTACACTTAGCTGGTTCATAGCAAAAATGGCAGCACACATTAAACCAATATGGGCAATAGAAGAATAAGCTACCAGTTTTTTTAGATTATCCTGCACCATGGCAATACAACTTGCATAAATAATTCCGATGATGCAAAGCATCATAACTACATGGCTGAAGTGAACCGTAGCCAAAGGAAATACCGGCACCAGCCACCGTATAACCCCAAACAAACCCATCTTAACCATAATGCCACTTAGCACCATAGTAACCGAAGTAGGGGACTGATCGTATGTATCAGGTTGCCAGGTATGAAAAGGAAATACCGGCATTTTTACTGCAAATGCCACAAAGAATAACCAGAATAACCAGTTCTGTTCAGAAGCAGTAAGGCCGGCATTTAAGAAGGAAGAAAGTGCAAATGAATGTGCTGAAAAAGTGCCATCTTCAAAAGTGCGGCCGGGTGTGTGCAGGTACACATAAATAATTCCGATAAGCATTAAGAGTGAGCCTGCAAACGTGTAAACAAAAAATTTAAAAGTGGTTTGTATTCTTTTTTCTCCTCCCCATTGGCTGCATAAAAAATAAACGGGTATTAAGGCAAGCTCCCAAAAAAAGTAAAATAATAATGCATCTAATGCGCTAAAAACTCCCATCAGGCCAGCCTGTGTAAGCAACATCAATCCAAAAAAAGAAGCCGGGGTCTTTTGTTTTGTATTATATGTTGCAACAAATATTACCGGGAACGCAACCGCGGTAAGCAGTGTAAGCAAACGGCCTGTACCATCTAAGCCTACATAAAATGTATTACCAATGTATTTAAGCCAAACATAGCTTACGTTATTATAGCTGGCATATTTATCATTTGTGTAAAAAAGGCTGATGACAGAAACCGCCAATGTAATAAATGAAGCAACCAGGGCAACTTTTTTGGCTGCATTTTTTTTGCCAAGAAAAAAACAAATAATGCCCGCCACAAACGGCAGCCAGATAAGCAATTCAGGAAATGTAAAGTAAGTACCCAGCATTTAATATTTTTTTTACAGGAACAACTGAATGATAAATAAAACCAACATGCCGATAACCATTAACAACACATATGCACCTACCTGGCCGCTTTGTAACCAGCGTAACTGCCGGCTTCCGTAGCTAACTGCCTTGCCTACACCATTTACCATTCCATCAATTCCTTTTTTCTCAACAACATTATTAAAAAACATAGCTAAAGATTTTAAAGGCCTTACAATAACAGCGTCATATATTTCATCTACATACCATTTATCTTGCAGCAGCTTACTGATACCCGTAGACGCAATATCTGCTTTTTGATACTTGCTATACTTATTCCAGGCATAATAAATCCCTGCTATGGCAAGCAATATTGAAGTGCCCATTAAAATATATTCTGTATTGTGACTTAATTCATTTTGAAGATGATGCGCTTCTATATACACATTTGTTTGTGCAAACACAGGTGCAAGAAATTCGCCGAGTTTATGGCCACTATGCATAAAAACTTCCGGTATCCCTACCCAGCCTCCAACAAAAGCTAATATTGCCAATACAATTAAAGGGAAAGTAATAGCAGCAGGGCTTTCGTGCAGGTGATGTTCCTGCTCATGGGTACCACGAAATTTTCCTAAGAAAGTCATGGCATATAAACGGAACATATAGAAAGCCGTCATAGCAGCCGTAACAACACCAATGCCCCAATACACCCGGTTTTTTGCAAAGGCCGCTGCAAGAATTTCATCTTTAGAGAAAAAGCCGGAGAAAGGTGGTATACCTGAAATAGCGATACAACCGATAAGGAATGTCAGGTGAGTAACATTCATATATTTTTTCAGGCCGCCCATATTCCGCATATCCTGCTCCCCACCCATAGCATGTATTACACTACCGGCACCAAGAAATAATAATGCTTTAAAAAAAGCATGAGTCATCACGTGAAAAACAGCGCCGGTGTAAGCACCAACACCTAATCCTAAAAACATATAACCCAACTGGCTAACGGTGGAGTATGCCAGCACTTTTTTAATATCATTTTGTTTAAGTGCAATTGTGGCTGCTAATACTGCAGTTGCCAAGCCGATGATAGCTACAACAACTTGTGTTGCCGGCGCCATCGTATATAAAATATTACTACGGGCAATCATGTAAATTCCCGCAGTAACCATGGTAGCGGCATGTATCAAAGCACTTACCGGGGTTGGGCCAGCCATTGCATCGGGAAGCCAGGTGTATAAAGGTATCTGTGCACTTTTACCCGTAGCCCCCACGAACATTAATAATGTGATGCCCGTTATATCGGCTACAGAAAGTTTAGCAAGATTTACAGGAGAAAAAACTTCATCATAATTAACAGTTCCCATTTTGGTGATCAACCAAAAAACAGCCAGCAGAAAAGCGAGGTCACCGATGCGGTTCATGATAAATGCTTTTTTAGCAGCCGAATTATTTTCGTGGTTTTTAAACCAAAAGCCAATAAGAAGGTAAGAGCAAAGCCCTACCCCTTCCCAACCGATAAACATAATTACATAATTGCCACCCATCACCAGCAACAGCATAGAAAAAATAAAGAGGTTTAGATAAGAGAAATACTTCGCAAAATCTTTTGATGGCTCTTCCTGCATATAGGAAGTTGAGTAAACATGAATTAAAAACCCAATACCTGTAATGATTAATAAAAATAAAGAAGAGAGCTGATCAATTTTAAAATCGAAACCAATCTTTAAAGAAGTGATATTTATAAAATCAAAAGAATGCACATTAAAACTATGTCCTGCTTTTACCTGGAAAAACAAAAGAAGGCTCAAAACAAAAGATCCCAAAACAGTAATGCTGCCAATAGTACCGGCAACTTTTTTGGACAGCGTATTTCTTCGCAATCCATTTAATAAAAATCCGATCAACGGAAGTAAAGGAATCCACCAAACTATTTTTTGTAATACATTATCCATATATCTTAAGAACCAGTAGCCACCGAAAACTTTAGCGGCTGTTGGCATTATTTGTCGGTCGTCAATTTTTTAACCGGTTTAAAAAATTCACATCTATTGAATGTGTGTTTCGGTACATCATTACAATAATGGCCAACCCTACACTTACTTCAGCGGCGGCTACTATCATAATAAAAAAAACAAAAATCTGTGCGTCACTTGCAAAGGTGAGCGATGCTTTGGCCGCCACACTTGCAGAGTGCATTTTAGAAAATGCCACCAGCAATAAATTCACTGCATTCAGCATAAGCTCTATACACATAAAAACAATAATTGCATTACGGCGTATTAATACACCGATAATACCAATCGTAAATAAAGTAAGCGATAATGCTATATAGGCTTTGATATCCATAATTTATAATTTCACATATAATCCCATGCCCAGGGTAGATGAAGCAGGTGCAACCGAAAGAATTTCCCTTATTTTATCTCTCACTTTATTTTTGATGATGCCGTTAAAAATATCTACTGCTTTATACGATGCTCCTTTGGTTAAAAATTTTACAATTAGCCCGGAGCCAATGCTGCTTAAGCCGCTCGCCAATGCAGTTTGATAATCTTTTTTGCTGGCTGCTTTATCAACTGCTCTTATTGCCGCATAAGCAGTTACTGCTGTTCCCAGGTAAGACGCTACTTTATAAATAGTTCGACCGGTTTTGAAGGTATTGAATAACCTGGTTGCCTGCTCGTTCTTTTTAAGGCCGATGATTTCTGCCACTTTAAATATTTTATCGATCGGCTGATTTGCTAAAGAAAATTTTGGTGCAAATCCTTTTTTTACGTTTAGTGCTCTCCCTAAAATTTTATCGAGGCTCAGGTTATTAAAATCAATCTGTGCACTTGCATTGCCCGCTGCAAAACAAGCTACCAGGCAAATGGCAATAACTTTTTTCATGGATTGTGTTTTACTTAAATGATAATATTAATTTTTTTTAGCAATTACAACTGCACCCACCATTGCGCTTAAAAATAATACACTGCTTATTTCAAAAGGCAAAACATAGTTGGTAAAAAGTGTTTTACCCAATTTATTTATCAGGCCCGCATCTCCTATTTTCATCATAACGGGCTGGTGCATATCTACTGTCATTAATGCAGAAAGCAATACCAATAATAAAGAGCCGCCGGCAATAATACCTATAAGATGTAGCCGGTAATTTTTTGCTGGTTCATTATCCGCATTAAGGTTCATCAGCATTACCACGAAAAGAAAAAGCACCATAATAGCGCCTGCATAAACAATGATATTTACAATAGCTAAAAATTGAGCATTCAACAAAACATAATGACCGGAAATAGAAAAGAAAACCACGATGAGCCATAAGATACTATGCACGGGATTTTTACTTAACAGCATCATTAATGCACTACCCACAGCCATAGCAGCTAATAAAATAAATAAAAGGGTTGAAATATTCATTCTGAAAATTAAACTAATTAACTGTTTTATTTTTTGCCCGGTTGCCCAGGGCTTTTTTATATGCTTCCGGATCTTGCTTTGGATCAGGAATAAGCAGATCGGTTTTATTATAAATAAATTGTTTGCGCTGATAATCAGCAGGAGTAAAAGTTTCGCTCAGGTAAATGGCATCTTTGGGACAGGCTTCTTCGCAAAGTCCGCAAAAAATGCAGCGCAGCATATTGATCTCATATTTAGCTGCATATTTTTCTTCCCGGTATAAATGCTCTTCCCCGGGCTGGCGTTCTGCAGCTTCCATGGTTATGGCTTCTGCGGGGCAGGCAACCGCACACAAGCCGCATGCGGTACAGTTTTCACGGCCTTCTTCATCACGGTTTAAAATTTGCAAGCCACGAAAGACGGGACTAAAAGGGCGTGTTTTTTCAGGGTAATTAATGGTCGGTTTCTTTTTAAAGATATGGCTGAAAGTGATCATCATACCTTTTACTATTGCGGGAATATATAATCGCTCCCACAAGTTCATTGGCTTGCGATCTACAATTTTCACTCTGTTGGTTAATGCCTGCATGTTATAGAAAGGTTCGTAAAAATAATGGTTTAAACTTCACATCTATTTATTAAAATATAAAATGACTCCGCCCGTAACCAGCATATTGAACAATGCTAATGGGATTAATATCCTCCATCCAAGATGCATCAGCTGATCATACCGGAATCTTGGTATCGTCCAGCGCACCCACATAAAAAAGAATAAGAAAAAAACCACCTTGCCCATCAATGCTGCAATGCCAATAAGCGCTGCAATGTTTGGTGAAAAATTTGCTTCGTTTACAAAAGGCATATCGTATCCGCCAAAAAATAAACAGGCCATTACAGCACTGCTGATAAACATATTGATGTATTCAGAAAATAAATAGAACCCGAGTTTCATGGATGAATACTCTGTATGATAACCGCCAATCAATTCGTTTTCTGCTTCCGGCAAATCGAAAGGGGTACGGTTGCACTCTGCAAAAGCGCAAATCAAAAATATAAAAAAGCCAAGGGGTTGTTTAATCACATTCCAATGCCCTGCCTGCTGCTGCAGCACCATTTCTTTAAGGCTCAGCGTTCCCGTTACCATCAGCAAAGCAATCAATGCAATGCCCATGGCCAGTTCGTAACTGATAATTTGCGAAGCTGCACGTAACCCACCCAGTAAAGAAAATTTATTATTGCTTGCCCACGCACCGATCATGATACCATAAACACCTAAGCTTACCACGCCAAATATGTACAGGATGCCGATATTGATATCTGCTATCTGCAAAGAAATATCACGCCCAAAAAAATGTACTTTATCTCCCCATGGAATTACCGCACTGGTCATAATAGCCGTAAGCATTGCCAGGCCAGGACCCAGTACAAATAAGGCTTTGGAAGAAAAAGCCGGAATGATCTCTTCTTTAAAAAATAATTTAAGGCCATCGGCCAGCGGCTGTAATAAACCAAAGGGGCCAGCCCTGTTTGGCCCACGCCTGTCCTGCAATATAGCGGCTACTTTACGTTCTGCAAACGTAGTGTACATGGCTATTACCAAGGAGCCCATAACCACCACAGTTATTAAAACCAGCTTTTCAATTATTAATGCCAGGTCAATGGTTAAAAGCATAATTTGTTTCTGAAATTCACCGCCAGGCGAACTTTATTTTTTGTTATAAAATATTGATTAACTATCCCCTTTTTACCCCGGCATTTAATACCCAGCAATAATTTTATAAACCTGCTGCCTATTGCTGAATAGAAACCAAAGGTACAAGAGTGCGACGCCAATAAAGCTAAATAGCAGCAATAAAGTCGGGCTAAAAATATTTTTAATCTACTTCATTTGTTTGCTCTATACCGGTAGCAGGCTTTAACCCCCACTGGCTTGATTCTCCTGCACCAATAATATGTTTCCCTGCATTATCAAAATCATCGGAATGTGCCGGGCCTTCTATTTCACTTAACTGTATGTTTGGATTATTTACTTCACTTACATTATGTATGTTCATTATTAGTTTGGGTTGCAATCCACTCATTACTTCCTGGATAGTTTCCTGTGGTACTTCCAGTCTCTTATATTTATTTGCACCAATAACCGAATGACGGCTAATGGTTGTCACGCCTTCTATTACCCAATCGTTTGCTTCTTTTTTATCAAAGCGGCAGGTATTGCAAATCCAGCCAGGCTTGCCATCATAGCTTTGTACTTCGCCCCATTGATCTTTACGTGCAGTTACCCTAAACACTTCATCTCCTCTCAGCCACAAAGTAGTTTTACCACAGCAACCCTGCGTTTCGCAATTGCGGTGGGCATCTACAGGCTTGGTAAACCACACCCGGTTCTTAAAACGGAAAGTTTTATCAGTTAACGCACCCACAGGGCATACGTCAATCATATTGCCGCTAAAATCATTTTCTATTGCTTTGGAAATATAAGTAGAGATGGCGGCGTGATCACCCCTGTCTAAAATGCCATGCACTCTTTTGTTGGTAATCTGGTCGGCCACATAGGTGCAGCGATAGCAAAGTATGCAACGGGTCATGTGCAACTGTATGTATGGACCGATATCTTCTCTTATAAATGTGCGGCGGGCAAACTGGTAGCGGGTTCCTTCTTTACCATGATCATAACCAAGATCCTGCAGATGACATTCGCCTGCCTGGTCGCATATCGGACAATCGAGCGGGTGATTAATCAATAAAAATTCTACCACGCCATTGCGGGCATCTGTTACTTTATCGCTGGTAATATTTTTTACCACCATACCATCCATTACATTAGTACGACAGCTTGCTACCAATTTAGGCATGGGCCGGGGATCAGCGGTAGAGCCTGCTGCAACTTCAACCAGGCAGGTGCGGCATTTGCCGCCGCTGCCTTCCAGCTTGCTGTAATAGCACATTGCAGGCGGAGCAACATCGCCACCAATCTGGCGTGCAGCATTTAATACTGTGGTACCAGGGGCAACATCTATAGTGATATTGTCGATGGTAACCTTGAAAGTTGCAGGTGGTGCTACTTTTATTTCGTCAGGCATAATTTAAGTCAAAAGTTAAAAGTCAAAAATCAAAAAAATCGAGACTCTAATTATTTGGCGTTTAATATAATTGAAGCAATGATTTTTGAAATTTCATCAGCTTCTTTTATTAACTCATTAATTTTATTTTTTGGCACTTTTAATGTTTCACTAATAAGACAAAGCCAATATTTGGTTTCATTTGCCGATTTTAATGCAATCACATAAAAGTTTCTCCAATCTTTTTTAGAACTTCCCGATTTCCCTTCCACTACATTTGCGCCAATCGAAGTTGAACTTCTTAATAACTGGTCAAACATAGAATGATAAATCCTCTCGTACTCACATTCTTTTATAAATAAGATCACTTCTTTTGAGAAGTAAAAACATCTATGACTGATTTTATATGGCTACCCGTCATCATTCAATTCAAAAATTTCCATCTCCTCCTCCATTTCTGAATTTTTACCTTTGAATTTTGATTTACACTCCCTCCGGCACATGTATTTCATCTGCATAATGCGCCAATCCATAATTTTCAGTCAAACACTTTTCGGGATTCAGCACATGCCATTCAAACTCATCCCTGAAATGCCTGATGGCTGCTGCAATTGGCCAGGCAGCAGCATCGCCCAATGGGCAAATAGTGTTTCCTTCTATCTTGCGTTGAATATCCCAGAGCAGATCTATGTCACTTATTTTCCCCTTACCTTTTTCGATGTTCAATAATATTTTTTCCATCCAGCCAGTTCCTTCACGGCAGGGGCTGCATTGTCCACAACTTTCGTGGCGGTAAAACCGGGCTAAAGTATACGTATGGCGAACGACACATTGATCTTCATCCAGCACAATAAACCCGCCGGAGCCCATCATACTACCGGTTGCAAAACCGCCATCACTAAGACTTTCATAATTCATTAACCGCTTCTCACCTTTTGCAGTGGTAAGCAAAAGATTTGCCGGCAGAATAGGAACAGACGAACCGCCCGGAATACAAGCTTTTAATTTTTTACCATTGGCAATGCCGCCACAATATTCATCACTGTAAATAAAATCTTCCACAGAAATGGTCATATCTATTTCGTAAATGCCAGGCTTATTAATATTACCACATGCACTGATTAATTTTGTACCGGTACTTTTACCTACACCAATTTTTGCATATTCTTCAGCCCCATCATTCATTATAGGTACAATGGCAGCAAGTGTTTCCACATTGTTTACTACTGTTGGCCTTTCCCAGGCACCTTTTACAGCAGGGAATGGTGGCTTAATTCTCGGGTTACCTCTTTTACCTTCCAGGCTTTCTATCAATGCGGTTTCTTCTCCGCAGATATAAGCCCCTGCCCCACGGTGCACATACATTTCACAATCAAATCCTGAGCCTTGAATATTTTTTCCGAGCCAGCCATTTTGTTTTGCCTCGGCAATAGCCACTTCCAGGATATCTGTTATCCAATCATACTCTCCCCTGATATAAATATAACTCGTATTGCTACCTAACGCAAACGAAGA
>JBDUCK010000298.1:0-4400 GCA_040003485.1 Ferruginibacter sp.
AGACGCCGCGGGTAGGCTGCTAGAGTGTGCGAGCGATCGTACGCCGAGAGAAATGACCGTCCGAGTGGGCGACTACTCGACAAAACCCGGCTTATAGATCATCCAATTGTGCGTCTTCTGGTCTCCGGCAATCGTATGATTTCCGGAGACCATTCGCATCCGGGTATGGTTTGCGGAGCCAGGGCATGACACTCGCTTGAAAATGGAACGAACATCCCCGAGAGGAACCGATATGCGCGCACAGTTTTTCAGTCGACGATTGTCCCCTCTCGTTGGATCAATCATTTTATGCAGCTGCGCTTCACAACACGCAACTCGGCCGAATACTGTGCCAGTCGCTGAGCAAGAGACGCCTAGAACGGTATCTTCCAGCGAGTGGTCGCCAAAACAATTCGCCGGATTCAATCGCTACGTCATCGAGGACAGTTCGACGATTGCGATCAACAATGACTCGGCCCATGCGTCATCGATCCAGACGAGAGTCGTCTACACACTTACGTTTGCTGCTCTTGCAGATTCATTCGGGCTCGTCGCGAAACCCGAATCACTAATGATGCTCTCGAGAAAACAAAATGGTAGAAGCCAACTCGATACTAATAGCGTTCAATCATTCTCCGCAGCTGTCTCATCGGAAGGAAGGCTTTCCAACATTGTCGAACAGACCAGCGTGAGCTGCTCAGGTGGAATAGATCCGATGGCAACTCGTTTATTCGAGCTGACTATCAGCTATCCAAAAAAGCGAATCAAAATCGGAGAGAAGTGGGGCGACTCCGTCTCGATGACTACGTGTCGAGGGAAAACTCCATTTGTACAACACAACGTTCGAAGCTACGAGCTATTGGAGCTATCAACTACGACAGGTGATCCGACGCTCAAGATCCGCAGGAATGTTTCCGTGAGCTTCATCGGAGCTTCAACGGATCCGAAAAATCACGTCGAAGTAGCTGGAGCTGGCTCGAGCTCCGCAATCCTGTACGCCAACGCAGTAACAGGGGCACTCGTAAGTAGCGACGGAGTCTCACATTCCATCTTGACCGTAACCACAGCGCGCGGGTCGTATCCGTTCAGTCAGAATATTTCGACACACATTGTGAAAAAGTAAACCGTATCCGATTGATCAGTCTACCAACCGCAGAGGCATTAGAAGACACATGTATTTCGCCGGGTCATCCCATCCGACCGGCTCGACAGTCGCAGCGCGTTCGGGAGCCTTGAAAGTCAATTTCACTTCATCGGTGGGAAGGTTTCGCAGGATCTCCAACAAGTAGCTCGCGTTGAATCCGATGTCGAGTGAGTCTCCCTCAAAATTAATTGGAAGCTCATCCTGAGCCTCCCCTAAATCAGGGGTCTGAACACTAAACTTCAGCATTCCGGAGTTGAAAGACATCCGAATTCGATGCGTCTGATCAGAAGCGATTACCGACATTCGTTTCAGTGCCTGGATAAGAGCATTCCGATCAGCAAGTGCAATCCGATCGTTGTCCTTTGGAATGACCTGCTCATAGTTCGGATACGGCCCTTCAATCAAACGTGTGTATACCGCTGTGAAGGGAGATCTAAAACCCAAATGATTGTCCCCTCGAGCGACCTCAAGTTCTTCCTCAGCTGGAAAGAGCCGCCGAATTTGTTCGAGAGCTTTTGGCGGAATGATAAGATCACTCGAGGGGACACCCACCGCGTTAATGGCGATTTCCATCTTGGCGAGCCGATGTCCGTTTGTCGCCACCATCCGCATATGATCTGTCCGAAGCTCCCACAAAACACCATTCAGAATTGGCCGGCTCTCTTCCGTTGAAGAAGCAAATGCCGTATGGCTAATCAGCTTCTGCAGATCCCCTGAGCGGATCCGCCAACTCTCGCCAAAACGAATTGACGGAAAACTCGGAAATTCATCTCTAGGAAGACCTAAAAGCTTGAACTTCGACCGGCTGCATTCCAACGTGACTTTCTGCTCTCCACTCGCACTGACTTTGACCGGAGCTGATGGCAACTCGCGAACGATTTCGACGAGCTTTTTCGCCGGGATAGTAATAGCACCCTGCACATCAACATCAGCCATGAGCTCAGTACTTACCGCCATATCCAGGTCTGTCCCGGAAAGTCGGATCCCACGATCAGTTGTCTCGACCAACAAGTTTGCCAGAACCGGCAGAGTGGTCTTCGCCGGAACACTCGCAGCTACTGCACTGAGACCTTCCTGTAGCTTCTCGCGAGCGATCGTGAAACGCATTCCAGCTCCTTAGTTTGTGGACGACCTTGAGTAGAGCACTACTTCTTTTATATAGTAATTAAAAGTAGTAGTAGCAGTAGCTGGGGCTTATATGTGGAAAGACTTCTAAGCGGCAGTGCGATATGGAGATAACTCTGCAATCAATATGTGAAAAGAGGTGGGGAATAGACAGGTATCGACATGATTTTTTCTGTGGTTTCTTTTTTTGTTGAATAGCTATCTCGGTAGCTGTCTTAGATTATCTCGTAGAATGGTTAGGCGTCGTTTATACTCGGGATTTTCCTGCAGCTCGAGGACTTTCTCGAGGCTGTGAATTACGGTGGAGTGATCACGCCCGCCAAAAGCAGCGCCTATTTCGACTAGCTGCAAGCCCAAAAGTTCTCGGATTAGAAACATTGCCGTCTGGCGGGGGACTGTGAGGTGCTTCGTTCTGCTCTTGGAGCTTAAGCCATCAACGGTTACTCCCCATTCTTGAGCGGTCGCCGACTGAATTGTACTTACAGTTAGTCGGGCTACAGCTTCGAGAGGTTCGTCGACTCCTGGTTTGAGCTTATCGCGCAACGCTTCCCGGGCAAGTGCTATCGTCACGGGTTGGTGCTTAAGGGATGCATAGGCGAGAAGCCGTATAATCGATCCTTCAAGCTCACGTACGCTGGACCAGACATGATGAGCAATGAATTGAATCACCTCATCTGGAATTGCCAGCTCGAGGTGATCGAGGTGTGCTTTGTTCTGTAAGATTGCGATTCTGTGCTCGAGGTCCGGAGGCTCAATGTCCGCGACCATTCCCCACTGAAATCTGCTGACTAGCCGATTTTCGAGCCCTGGGATCTCACCGGGTGGTCGGTCACTAGTGAGAACAATTTGTCGTCCGGCTTCGTATAGAGCGTTGAATGTGTGGAAAAACTCTTCTTGTGTTGCTTCTGTGCGCTTGAGAAAATGAACATCATCAACCAGGAGAAGATCTACCTCGCGATATCGGCGCCGAAAAGCAGCGGTCGTCCTCGTTTGAATCGCTGTTACGAGCTCATTGGTGAATTGCTCGGTCGCGACGAAACACAGGCGCAACCCAGGAGATTTCTCTAGAATTTCGTGAGCAATCGCCTGCATTAAGTGCGTTTTTCCGAGGCCGGTTTGTCCATACAAAAACAGTGGGTTGTAGACTTTTCCTGGCGACGCGGCAGCGGCCTGAGCAGCAGCTGCTGCAAGCTCATTCGATTTTCCAATTACGAAATTTTCGAATGTATATCGGGCGCTCAGCTGAAGGTTTGCTGACTGGGTGATGACACTCCCGGGCTCCTTTACCTCGGGGAGCGGTGCCACGAAGAGGTCCATTTGCGGGCGGCCGCGCCGCTCTTCATCAACCTTGAAGACGATGTTGATGGGATGACCAAGCGCTACTGGCGCGTAACTGGCTAGTAACTGTGCGTGTTTTGACTCGTTCCATTCCGCGGTAAACCGATCTGGAGCGCCAACCGTGATAGTCTCGCCTTCGAGGGACAAGGCGATCGTCGGCTCGAGCCAGGTCTTGAAGGTCTGCGGTGGCAGATCACCACGTGCCCGGTCGAGAAGGCGCGTCCAGATCTCAGTTGCGGTAAGTGCCATTTATTCGATGTGGAAAAGTCGAGGGGACGCGAAAGTAGACCGGGCTCGCGGTGAAGTCAACGAGCGTTCGCGGAAAGATCTCATCCGATGCTATCGGCAGTATGAGATCAGTTGACGTATGTCTCTGCGGTCACTATCTTTAGCGTTCTGCATTTACCGACTTTTCTCTGCACTGCATGTTGGAGTTGTTATGGGCAAGCCCACTTACCGACCCCGCAATAAGCGCCGCATCCGCACTCACGGCTTTCGCGAACGCATGACAACGCGCTGGGGACGGGATGTCCTCAATAGACGCAGAAGGAAGGGTCGGAAGCAGCTGACCGTTCAGCTTCCCTCGAAGTACGCAGGCGCCTGACGGACTCCGTAGATAATCGCTTCCCACGGAGTCATCGTCTCACGCGGGGAGTTGAATTGCGGCTGATCCTAAGAGAAGGGAAGCGGATTCGGACCGAGCATCTCGAGCTCCGAGTCGTTGCTTCCCTTCTGCATCATCCCCGCATAGGCTTCGTCATTCCCAAGCATGGTCACTCCATCGTGCAACGGAATCTGCTGAAGCGCCGACTCC
>JBDUCK010000051.1:0-14845 GCA_040003485.1 Ferruginibacter sp.
ATGCCATTGCCACTTTTGAAACGGCTGTGCGTTACCAGTTTTATCATGTATTTGCATTATTTATTACCGCTATTCTATATAAAGATTTCAAATTTAAAACAACCTTGTTTGCAGGCTATCTTTTTATTACAGGTATTTTTTTATTTTCCGGCTCTCTTTATTTCCTGGCCTTTTTACAGGCCTTTGTAAAGCCGGGTTATACCTGGGTGGGAGCGCTTACACCCCTGGGTGGTGTGGCGTTTATTGGCGGTTGGATACTGCTTTTTATTTCTTTTTTCAGGCGTAATTAATCTAACGTTTGGCGGTACATTTTTATAAGGGTGCCATTATTATTTTCTATAGAAAAAGAAATATCTAAAGCCTCCATTCTTTTCTTCATGTTTTTTAAACCGTTGCCAAAAGAACGCACATTTTCCATATCAATTCCTTTGCCATTATCCTGTATGGTTAATGATAAACCTTTAGGCTCTTTATTAAGGTTTATGGTTACAGTAGTTGCTTGTGCATGTTTTACAATATTATGAAGCGCTTCTTTTATTACCAGGAAAACATTTCTTCTTATCTCCCCGTTTACCTCCAGTTCGGGCAATCTTTCGGGTATATAAATTTTACAGGTGATAGCAGGAAAATTTTCAAAATATTCCAGGGCATAGCTTCGGATGTAGGCTATCATATTACCCAGCGAATCATTGCTGCTGCTCATGCTCCAGATAATGGCATTCATCTTATCAATTAATTCACTTGCCGAAGTGGAGATCTTATCTATTTCAGGAATTACATTATCACCGATTTTATTTTTTGCCAGTTCACTGTACAGCCGTATCGTCGTCATGCCAGAACCCAGGTCATCATGCATATCTGCGCTGATCCGGTTGCGTTCTTCCTGTTGGGCATTTATTATGGCGAGCCGGGTTTCAAAACTTTTTTTCTCAACTTCTAATTTCATTGCTTCCTGTTCTTTTATTTTTACTATAAGCTCCTGCCGGTTTTTATACGTTAATCCTAAAAGAAAAAATATGACAGAAAGAATAACACCAACTTCAAAATAAAATATAGATGAGGTAAAAATATTTTGTGAGCTTATACCGGCGAGAATAAGTATAAAAGAAAAAATTGAAAATAATATCTGGGCCGCTGTTCCTATGGCCAGGTAATTCATGAGTTTATTTTTTTCTACAAATGCGATAATTATATAAATGATACCCGCAATTAGTACAATAAATTTAAGAATATTTTCCAGCCGCATCTGCCACACAAAAAGATCGGTAAAGTAATGTAGTATGGTGTATGCCACCATAAATACGATCAATACCCATTGTTCAGTAAAAAGGAACCTGTTAAGTTTGGGGTGATCTTCTTTAGTATTTAAAAATTTCCTGGTAAAAGCAAGGTAGAATATGGTGCCAACAATAAGCAGGAACAGATCGAAATAAGCGATAAAAAATACCTTGAACCTACCGGCGCTTTCCGGCAGGTAGGCGGTAAAGAAGATCAGCAAAAACATACAGATCGTATACAGGAAATTATATAAAAACTCCATCCTGCCGGTAAGAAAATAATTTACCATGGTAAATAAGATCATCATTACTAAAATTCCGCTCAGGATAAGGCCCACAGTTTTTCTGTCATTAAAGTCATTATCCTGCTCCATTTTAAAATAGGGCAAAAAGTCTTCAGTAATTAACCGGGCATTGATATCATTAAAAATTGTTTTACAAAACTGCAGCCTTACTACATAAGTGATTCTTTCTTTCGGCAAAAGGGTTAAGTGAACAAAACCACTTTTAGTATTTTGGTATTCTATCGCTTGCAGGCTTGCAGGTTCTCTTTTTTTATAAAGCTGCAGGTTGCTGTATAATGAGCCGGGAAAAAAATAAAGAGAAACAGTTTCATTACCGGTATTTTCTAATTTAAATGCCAGGTAAACCGGTTTTGTTACTAATCGGTTTGGAATAGCTTTTCTGGCCTCGTAAGATTTTAATGGAACAAAAGTTTCAGCTGAAACTTTTTCTATGGGAGTAAAAGGATATTCCGTAAGGCTATCAAAAAAAATAAAAGTTTTTGTTGTAATAGAGGCTGAATTAATAATACTGTCAACATTTACCCTCAAACTATCGGGCAATGTCTGGCTGGTCACACTAAATGAAAACAGTAAAAAGAAGTACAGAAAAAGATTTTTTTTCAAAACAGCCGCTTTGCTGTCAAACCTACATAAATTCGTTGAAACGGCATACTTAAAAATGCGCCTTACGCAGAAGTGTGCACAATGGATTTATTATCTTTGTTCCCAATGGCCAGTAAAATAAAATCAATCAAAGCAAATTCAAAAGCGGCAGCGTCGCTTAAGCAGGAAAAAGAAGAAAAAGTAGAAATAAAACATCTGCTTAAAGATGAGCGTACTCATAAAATCGCAGGCAGCATCTGCATCTTGTTGGCTATTCTTTTTTTTATAGCATTTACCTCTTATTTATTTACCTGGGATGAAGACCAGGATAAGGTTTTTAAAGAAGGCTATAGGTTACTGCTGGGTACAGATACCAAAGTAGCTAACCTTATGGGTACTTTCGGAGCATTTATTTCTCACTTCTTTATTTATAAAGGCTTTGGCATAGCCTCCTATTTAATATGCAGCCTGTTTTTTGTAACAGGTGTAAATCTTTTTTTTGGAAAAAAAATATTTTCTGTTGTCCGCAATATAAAATACCTCATCATTGGCCTTCCGCTGGTAAGTATTTCAGCTGCTGTTTTATTTAGCCGTCAGCAATTTGCCTGGGGCGGTGCTGTGGGAGATATGTGTAAAGAATACTTGTATAAAAGTGTGGGTGAAATAGGCACTATTGCTATCCTGGCCGTTGCATTTCTTGCATATATAATTTGGCGGTTTAACCCAAGTTTTAATATGTCACGTGAAAAAATAAAACAAGCTGCCAATGGAAATAATATGGGTGCAGAAGCCGGTACTGATGTACCAGATGAACAATCTGCAGAAGAAGCCACCAGTGAAGAAATATTAAAAGCAAATGCTTTAAAAGGTAACGCAGGTATATTAAATATTCCAAACCAATCACCGGTTTTTGATCATGAACTGGAGATGATCGAAAAAAATACCAAGCTGGAAGTTTCACCGGAAATAAAGGAAATTTTTCCGGAAGATGAAGAGGCCCGTATACTACCGGTAATAACTCAGGTGCAAAAAAATTCCATAGCATCAGGCCTTGAACTGGAAATTAAAGTAGCAGACGAAAAAGTGTCCGAAGAAATTATTACATCTGCAAAAGTGCAGCAGATGAAACCTTATGATCCTATTTTAGATCTAAGGGATTATAAATATCCTTCACTTGATTTACTCGAAAATCATGGCAGTGAAAAAATTGTACAGGACCCGGCCGAACTGGAAAATAATAAAAACCAGATCATCAGTACACTAAAAAATTACGATATAAATATTCAGAAAATATCGGCAACCGTGGGCCCCACAGTAACCCTGTACGAGATTATACCGGCAGCGGGTGTACGCATTTCCCGTATAAAAAACCTGGAAGATGATATTGCCCTTAGCCTTGCAGCCTTGGGTATCCGTATAATTGCCCCCATACCCGGTAAAGGAACCATTGGTATAGAAGTTCCAAATGCAAGAAAAACCATAGTGAGTATGCGAACGCTCCTGGCAGATGAAAAATTTACAAACAGCACTTTTTCCCTGCCGATAGCCATCGGGAAAAAAATAGATAATACAAACTTCATTGTAGATTTAGCGAGCATGCCACACCTGTTGATGGCTGGCGCTACCGGGCAAGGTAAATCAGTTGGATTAAATGCCATCCTCGTTTCTTTGCTTTATAAAAAACATCCATCGCAATTAAAATTTGTTTTGGTAGATCCCAAAAAAGTAGAACTAAGTATTTATAAAACCATTGAAAAACATTTCCTGGCAAAACTGCCCGGAGAAGAGGATGCGATAATTACCGATACCAAAAAAGTAGTGCATACCCTTAATGCTATGTGTATTGAAATGGATAACCGCTATGATCTTTTAAAAGAAGCGGGTGTACGCAACATAAGGGAATATAACGAAAAATTTGTTGCCCGCAGGTTAAGCCCGGAAAAGGGCCACCAGTTTTTACCGTTTATTGTTTTGGTAGTAGATGAATTTGCAGATCTGATAATGACGGCAGGCAAGGAAGTAGAAATGCCAATTGCACGGCTGGCACAGCTTGCAAGAGCTATCGGCATACATTTAATAATTGCCACGCAGCGGCCTTCTGTAAATATTATTACGGGTACTATTAAGGCGAATTTCCCGGCACGTATAGCCTTTAAGGTAAGCAGTAAGATCGACAGCCGCACTATATTAGATACCGGCGGTGCAGAGCAACTGATAGGGAAGGGCGATATGCTTATAAGCTACAATGGCGAAGTGGTAAGGTTGCAATGTGCTTTTGTAGATACGCCGGAAGTAGATAAAATAGTAGATTTTATAGGTGATCAAAGAGGATATGCCCAGGCATTTTTATTACCTGAATACATTGACGAAAAAGATATGGAAGGCCGGGATTTTGATGTGAATGATAAAGATGCTTTATTTGAAGATGCCGCAAGATTGATTGTAAGCAGCCAAAGCGGAAGTACTTCTCTACTGCAGCGCCGTATGAAGTTGGGCTACAACCGTGCCGGCAGGCTGATGGATCAGCTGGAAGCCGCAGGCGTAGTGGGTGCAAGCCAGGGCAGTAAAGTAAGAGATGTATTGATAAAAACCGATGCAGACCTGCAGCAGTTTTTAAATGAAATGATGTAAATGCAACTTTGTTCAATGCAGATTGAATGTACAAGAGTGCGACGCCCATGCAGTTGATAGATGCTTTTTTTGCCGGGCTCATAAAAATAACTTCATAGATTTTAATAATACCAAATTTATTCAATGTCCAAATTTTTAATAGTAGGCCTTGGTAATGTTGGCAGCGAATATGCAAATACCAGGCATAATATTGGCTTTGATGTAGTAAATGCATTTGCGCTAAAACATGGCGGCATATTTAAGGTAGATCGCCTGGCTTATATGGCAGAAATTAAATGGAAAGGAAAACTATTTATTTGTGTGTGCCCAACTACATTTATGAATCTTAGTGGCCGTGCTTTTAAATACTGGGTGGATAAAGAAAAAGTGCCGTTGGAAAATACGCTGACTATAGTGGATGATCTTGCCCTGCCGCTTGATAAACTGCGGTTACGTAGTGCCGGTAGTGCTGCCGGCCATAATGGGTTAAAAGATATTCAGCATATACTGGGCACAGATGCTTATGCAAAACTCCGTTTTGGCATCGGTAACGTTTTTCCAAAAGGTATGCAGTCAGATTTTGTACTGGGTAAATGGAATAAAGAAGAGATACCGCTGGTGAAACTTAAAATAGATAAATGTATTGAAACTATAGAAAGCTTTGCCAGCATTGGTATAGACCGTACAATGAGCCTGGTAAATAACCTGATAATTAAACCCTGATTAATTATTATAGCGTATATTGTTTTATCATGTGTGTTTTTGTTTATTTTCGTAGCCCCAAACCCATGACTAATAAAAACCAGCGTAGATTATGAAAATAATATGTATAGGAAGAAATTATGCTGATCATGCAAAAGAACTAGGTAACGAAATACCGGAGGAGCCGGTTATTTTTATGAAGCCTAAGAGCGCTCTCCTGCAGGTGCATACGCCATTTTACTACCCTGAATTTACAAATGAACTCCATTATGAAGTTGAGTTGGTATTGCGGGTAAGTAAAAACGGAAAATATATACAGGAAAGGCATGCTGGTAATTATTATAACGGTATTACCGTAGGTATCGATTTTACCGCACGGGATGTACAGGAAGAATGCAAAAAGAAAGGCCTGCCCTGGGAAAAAGCAAAGGCATTTGATAACTCCGCCGCAGTAGGAAAGTTTATAGATATTACCCCCGAATTTAAAAAAGGGAATGTAAATTTTAGCCTTAAAATGAATAATGAACAGGTTCAAAAGGCAAACTCGGGCGAAATGATTTTTAATTTTGACAGCATTATTGCTCATATCTCAAACTATTTCTCTTTAAACATCGGCGATCTTATTTTTACCGGCACACCCGCAGGCGTAGGTGAGTGCGTGGTAGGAGACATTTTAGAAGCATACATGGAAGACCAGAGCCTGCTTAATGTTGAAGTAAAATAATCCGGTAAAAGATAATATTCTTTGCTCCCCTCCATTAGTTTTTCTTAGGGGGGATTTTTATTTTATGCAACTGCCACTCATCATTAAACAATTGCAGTATACAGTTTAGGAGTATATATTTAAATACTAAAACTATTTATTATGAAGTATAAAAAAATGGGCGTTTTATTTTTGTCATTGGCTTTCAATTTTTGCATGGCACAAAATCTAACTACGCTCCCGGACGGTGGAAATAAAAAAGCCAGTGTTACAGAACGCATCGGCATTACTGATGTAACCATTCATTACGACAGGCCGGCTGTAAAAGGCCGGGAGGGTAAAATATGGGGCGCATTGGTTCCTTACGGCTTTACCGATCTTGGTTTTGGAACCAGTAAAGCTGCACCATGGCGGGCAGGTGCTAATGAAAATACCACTATTACTTTTGGTTCAGATGTAATGGTAGAAGGAAAGCCACTTGCTGCCGGCACTTATGGTTTGTCTTTGGCAATGGGTGAAACCGATGCTACGGTAATATTCAGCCATAATTCCGGCTCCTGGGGATCATTTTTTTATGACCCCAAAGATGATGCTTTAAGGGTTACTGTAAAGACTATCAAGATGACGGAAAAAACCGAAAGATTGAAATATGAATTCTCTGATCAAACAGAGAACAGTGCGGTGGTTTCCCTGGTTTGGGAATATTTAAGAGTTCCATTTACCGTTTCTGTTGATTATGTAAAAACGCAACTGGAGTCTTATAGAAATGAACTAAGATCTGATAAAGGATTTAAATGGGAATCGTGGGTGCAGGCAGCAAATTTTGCAGCGGCTAATAATGCTAATTTAGAAGAAGCTTTGCAATGGAGCGACTATGGCATCAGTGGACCATTTATAGGGCAAAAGAATTTCAGGACTTTAAGTACCAAAGCAGCCGTTTTAAAAAAAATGGGCAAAAATGCTGAAGCCGATGCTTTAATGAAAGAAGCTATGCCATTAGCTACAATGCAGGAGCTGCATAATTATGGCCGGCAATTATTAAACGAAAAAAGAAATGCCGAGGCACTTGATGCATTTAAATTAAATGCACAAAAAAATCCAAATACTTTTACTACCAATATGGGATTAACAAGGGGCTATTCTGCAAATGGCGATTATAAAAATGCCGGCAAATATGCAAAGCTTGCCCTGGCTCAGGCGCCTGACAAGCCGAATAAAGATGCGATAGAAGGATATGTAAAAATGCTTGCGGATGGAAAGGATATAAATTAGAGAAGTTGGTTTTCGTCATTGCGAAAGCAGTGAAGCAATCTTACTTTCATTTTAAACAATCCTATAATTTACTAATAAGATTGCGTCGTTCCTCGCAATGACCTAGTTCTACTATGCGTCATTGCGAACGCAGTGAAGCAATCTCACTTTCATATTTTAAAAACATCCTATAATTAGCTAATAAGATTGCTTCGTTCCTCGCAATGACTTACTCCTACTATGTGTCATTGCGAACGCAGTGAAGCAGTCTTACTTTCTTATTTTAAACCATCCTATAATTTCCGAATAAGATTGCTTTGCTTCGTCCCTCGCAACTCCTCGCAATGACTTACACTGCTTTCGTAATCCGAAAGCAGTTTTTTATTCTGCCTCATAAAAATTGATGAGGCTACCGAAATAAACATCATTCCAGCCATTTACAATATCATTGTAATCTTCATCAGGAATATTTGTGTGGCGCAACTCGGCTGAAGTGCCGTGTTTATTGGGATGTAAAAGGATAGTAACGATGGATTTTTCTTCCTGCTCGCCAAAATACCATTCCTGGACAATTTTTTTTCCGTTTTCAAAAGCAATATTCTTTCCTTCAATGCTTTCTTCCCAAAGAGAAAATTCGCTGCCGGGCTCTGTACTCATTGTTGCTTTTTCACCGCTCCACAATTGTATGGTTGCCGGGTTAGTAAGAGCAATAAAAACTTCTTCAGGCGGGGCACTAATAATATAATAATTTTTATAGTCTTTCATAATACTTAACTTTTTTAAAATAAAACCCGGCTGTAAGCTGGCGATTTATATAGTTGAATAGCATTCCCAATTTACAAGAGTGCCCTTCGTTCCTCAGGATAAACTCTGCTAATGAAGCTTAATAGCAGTAATGCTAACGGGTAAATAACAAAAATAAGTAGTGTAAACTGTTACTTTATTTTTTAGTTGCCTCATAGGCCTTTTGTACTGTCTCTAATTTCGTTATATAAATACTGCGGCCATGTGTGCCAACAACCAATTCATTTTCCCTGTTTTGTATAACCAGGTCATGTACAGGAACATTAGGTAAATGCTGGCTCATATTCATAAAAGATTTGCCCATTGTAAACGAAGTATATAGTCCATTATCGGTACCAACATACAAAATATTCTCATTTTTATTATCTTCTAAAATAACATTCACCGGCTCATTGGGCAGATCTTTTCCAAGCGCCGTCCAGGTATCGCCAAAATCTTCACTTACAAAAATATGTGCCGTAAAATCATCGTTACGATAACCACTAAGGGTAGCATACACCCTGGAGAGTTTGTACTCAGAGGCTCTTACTCTGCTCACATACAGGCCCTGAGGTAACTTTTTACTCACTAACGTCCAGGTATAGCCGCCATCTTTGCTTAATTGTATATTGCCGTCATCTGTGCCCACATACAAAAGCCCGAACCGTAAGGGTGATTCACTTAGGGTGGTAAAAGTTCCGTAAGGAACATTGCCTTCTTTTTTTCCGTTGGTAAGATCGTTACTGATCGTTTCAAATTTTTCTGCTTTATTCAGGCTGCGGTGCAAATGATTGCTGCCAAAATAAACCACATCCTGGTTATGCTTACTTACCAGAATGGGTGTTTGCCAGTTGTACCTGTAAAGTTGCTCCCCCAGATCTGGCATAGGATGAATGAAAGTGCTTTTGCCGCCATCAGTATTTTTTTTGAAATAAAAGCCAAACTGGAAACCGCAGTACACTGTTTTATTATCACGGGTATCTATCTGCACCTGCATGCCATCGCCGCCGCCAATATTCTTCCAGGCATAAGGCCTTTCATAATTCCATTGGTCGGTATCTTTTGTAGTGGACGGGCCGTACCAACTGCCGTTATCCTGCAGGCCGCCATACACGTTGTAAGGTTTAGCATCATCTACTGCGATATTGTAAAATTGCCCTACAGCCGGCGTGGTTACTTTAAACCAATGCATACCATTATCGTAAGTAACATTACAACCCCCATCATTTACAGCAACCCAATGTTTATTATTTAATGGGTTTATCCAGCAGCCATGCCAGTCAGGATGGGTAGTGTTTTTATCTGCGGCGGTAAAGGTTTTACCGCCATCAGTACTAAGCTCTAAATCAAAACCGCAGATGACTAATTTATTTTCATCATCATCTGCTACTGTTAGTTTGCCAAAATAATAACCATAAGTACTGTATAGGCTTAACCCTTTTGTATTTACTTTTTTCCAGGTTATACCTGCATCATCACTTCTGTACACTTCGCAGCCAATAATAGGTGTTTCAAATAAAGCGGTATTGGCATCAAACAGGTAATCATAAACTGCTGTTGGTTTCAGCGTATTTTCTTTCACTGATTTTTTTACGGAGGCGGCGGTATATTTTTCATCAAAATTATTATCTACCAAAAAACTATCTAATTTTTTATCATCGAGTAATAAAAAATCTTCCTGTTTAAGATCTTTAAAATTCTTTAAAACGTAATTGGTGTCTGGCTTTTTAACTGCGGTATCTGGCCGGTGATTTTGATTATCTACAGTGGCATATAAAATTTTAGGATTACCGGCATAAACGGCGATGCCGATGCGGCCGGTATTTTCGCCAGTTGCAAAACCAGACGCCGGAGTACTGATAAGTTTCCAGGTACTACCCCCATCATCGCTTTTATAAATGCCGGATGTTTTACCGGATTCTTTAAAATTCCAGGCCTTCCTGGTGCGGTACCAGGCAGATGCATATAATTCATCCGGATTTTTTGGGTTAATATCCATATCTATCACGCCGGTATTTTCATCTACATATAAAACCTGTTTCCAGGTATTACCGCCATCCATCGTTTTATAAACACCTCTTTCTTTATTGGCAGAGTATAAATGGCCGATTACTGCCACCCAGGCAATGTTGTTATCGGTGGGGTGAAGAATTATTTTGCCGATGTGCTGGCTCTGCGGAAGGCCAAAGTATTGCCATGTTTTGCCAGTATCAATACTTTTATAAATACCGTTGCCTGCATAAGATGACCTGCTGCTGTTGGCTTCGCCGGTGCCCACCCAAATGGTATTTGTTTTCCAGTTTACGGCAATATCGCCAAGGGTAAAGGCACTTTCTTTTTCAAACACGGGTACAAAACTTTGCCCGTTATTTACAGTGTGCCACAAGCCGCCACTGGCATAGGCGGTATAAAACTCGGTGGGGTTGGCAGGGTTCACTTCCACATCTATTACACGGCCATTCATAACAGATGGGCCTATATTGCGATACTTTATATCTTTTACCAAGGAGTTGTCTTCCAGCATTTTTCTTTTTTGCATATTGGTAAGGCTGGCTTCTTTACCGGATGTTTTAACCTGTGCCATCACAGAATTAACATTTATCAAAAACAGTAAAGCGGTAAATTTGATGGCAATATTATTTGTCATTTGCAGTTTTATTACAGGTTTAAATAAATTTTATTAAATGCGATATTTAAAAATACATCAAATAGCGGTTATTGCCATTTTGCAATTATTATTTGTTACAAATGCCGTAGCACAGTATAAAGAATTTAAAATAAATAGTAAGGCTGATACGATAAATATCGTAGATCAAAAAGGGATAAAACAGGGTAAATGGGTTATGCATACGGATGAGCTGAGAGGCGAGCCGGGTTATGAAGAAGAAGGCATTTTTAAAAATGGGGCAAAAGAAGGTATGTGGCGCAGGTACAATCTTGAAGGGGATATTATTGCAGTAGAAAATTATTCAAAGGGTGGCAAGGATGGTGCACAGCAATATTTTACTTACCTCGGCGATCTGGTAAGAGAAGAAAACTGGAAAGGATATAATCCCGATGCACCTTACGATACTATTGCTGTGTATGGTACCGGCAGCAATGAGATAGTAGATTTTAAAATAGTAAAAGCCGAGCAATACAGTGTCAAAAATGGCGAATGGAAATACTATGATCCTTCAGATGGGCGCCTTATTAAAACCGAGCAATGGGAAAGAAATTACCTGGTAGAACCTGATGCGGCAAAAAAAGATGTAGTAACAGGTCCAAAAAAGAAAGTGGAAAAAACGGCTGAAATGCTTGAGTGGGAAAAAAAGAATAAAGGTAAAAAGAAAGTTGTCAGAGATGGACATACCGGAGTACAATAATAAAAATGCTGCCTTGGTAAAGGCAGCATTTTTTATTATTGGTTTAAGAATTTAATTATTTTTTTCTTTCTGCATTGGGTTGCCTGCGCCACCCGTTGAGCCCCGTGCTGCCCCTGACCTTGATTTAAATAATTGGAATTTAGTTGGCTCACCTTGTACATTCCAGCCATTGTTGGCTTCGTTTATATCGGCCGTTTCCCTCAAGGGATCTAATTTTATAGAAGCCACTTCTTTATCTTTTATAAATGTTTTGATAACCTTGTTTTCGTTTTTGCGCCATACCTGTACGGCAATTCTTTCGGTTTCTTTGCTGCCGTCTTTATAAGTCCATTCTATAATAATAGGCATTACCAAACCGCCTTTATTGCTGAACGTTAGTTCATACATATTTTTACCAGCCGCCAGTTGTCTTTTTTGCTCCATTGTAAAGGTATCGGTATTTAACGGCCTGTTTATTTTAAACGCCGTTGTATCTACAGTTGCCAGCCCCCGATCGTATCTCCAGTAAAAATCCCTGAGGCTTAGATCTGCATCGGTTGCAAATACAATGTTTTTATCTTCCCTGTTTCTTATTTTAGAAATATCATCAAAATTATTAAGCAGGGGTTTAGCTACAGTCTGGGTAGTTACATTATCTCCGGAAGGAGGCATAATTTCTGTGCTCAGGTTAGCCCATTTTACAGAATCTAAGGAGATATCGCAGGGTTCTGTGCCATAAAACCAGCCACGCCAAAACCAATCCAGGTCTTCGCCGCTTGCATCTTCCATGGTGCGGAAGAGATCTGCTGGAGTGGGGTGTTTAAAAGCCCAGCGCCTGGCATATTCTTTAAAAGCATAATCAAATAAATCCCTTCCCATAATAGTTTCACGCAGAATATTAAACCCTGTAGTAGGCTTGCTGTAAGCATTTGGGCCAAAAAAAATAATATTTTCACTGTTGGTCATGATGGGCTCCAACTGGTCTTTTGGCAACTTCATATAATCTACGATCTTGTATGCAGGCCCTTTGCTTACTGGGAATTTATTATCAAACAATTCTTCTGTAAGATATTCTACAAATGAGTTAAGCCCTTCATCCATCCAGGTCCATTGCCTTTCATCGCTATTAATAATCATCGGAAAAAAGTTGTGTCCAACCTCATGGATTACTACACCGAGCATACCGTTTTTGGTTCCTTCGCTGTAAGTACCGTCTTTTTCGCATCGTCCATTGTTGAAGCATATCATCGGGTATTCCATTCCGTTAGCAGCTTCCAGGCTCTGGGCAACGGGGTAAGGGAAGGGAATAGTAAATTTTGAATAGCTTTTTATAGTATGCGCTACAGCTTTGGTGCTGTACTTCCGGTAAAGGTTGTACGCTTCTTTTCCATAAGCGCTCATACACATCACTTTTTTACCTTCTACAAAAGCGGGCATGGCATCCCAGATAAATTTCCGGCTGCTGCCCCAGGCAAAATCACGTACCATATCTGCTTTAAAAACCCATGTTTTCTTTTGAGTTGATTTTTGTTTTTCCCTTGCTTTGGCTTCGTCTAAGGTTACAATTTCTGTTACATCTTTTGCGTTTTGTGCGGTTTGCCATCTTGCAAATTGTGCTGGGCTTAATACCTGCTGATAATTTTGTGCCTGGCCTGTTGCCATCACCACATGATCTGCGGGTACCGTCATTGCTACTTTAAAATTGCCGAAGGTTAGGGCAAATTCACCACTGCCTGCAAACTGGTGGTTTTGCCATCCCTGGAAATCGCTGTACACACAAAGGCGGGGATACCATTGCGTCATCGTGTAAAGATCATTACCATCTTCCGGAAAATATTCAAAACCACCCCGGCCACCATATTTTGCCCTTTCAGAAATATTATAATTCCATTCTACCTTAAAAATAAATTGTTGCCCTGGTTTTAAAACCTGCGGCAATTCTATACGCATCATTGTTTTGTTGATGGTATATTTTAAAGCTACTCCTGTTGAATTGGTGATTTTTAAAATATTATCTCCATATTCTCTATCCGGCTTTGCCAGGCTTTGCTCTGTTATGCTCTTTTGCATAATGTTGCTGGTTTGGTACCCCGAATTATTGATTGCGCTATGCTGGTTCTCATCCAGCTGCAACCACAGGTAGCTAAGGTTATCCGGAGAATTGTTATAATACGTTAGTGTTTCTTTGCCGTTTAGTTTGCGGTTGGGTTCATCTAATTCGCAGGTAATATCGTAGTCGCAGCGCTGTTGCCAGTATTTTGGGCCAGGTGCGCCGCTAGCTGTGCGGTACTCGTTTGGGGTAGGTAAGATAGTGCCTAACTGCTCAAACCTGTTTGCGTGATTACTGCCTGGATTATTTTTTATATCCTGTGCGTGGCTAAAAACCACAAGCATTGAAAATATCAAAACGGTAATTAGTTTTTTCATCATATCAATTGTTTATTGTATAAGTGTTTATAAAATTATTGAAATTTACTTGCATTGAATAAATTTATAAAGGCCATCGGTCTATACACATATATGAAGCAATGCACAAAACTGTACCTGACAGAATAAATACCCACCATCTTGCGGGTAATCCTGCTTTATTTACTACAACGAAATTCAGCAGTAGAATAATTAAAACTACTACTATCTGCCCGGCTTCCAGGCCAATATTAAAACCAAATAGGGGAACGGCTATACGCTGTTGTTTTGCCAACATGAAACGAATGCTGTTTGCAAAACCCATTCCATGGATGAGGCCAAAGAACAATGCCAGAAAATAATTTGCCTGAATTTTTTTTACCTGAAAATCTTTTTGAAACAGGTTTAAAAGAGCTGTAATAACAATGGTGAGAGGTACTAAAAATTCTACCCACGCAGCATTAAAGCGTATTACATCATAGGTGCTTAAAGCAAGGGTAAGCGAATGGCCAATGGTAAAGGCAGTTATTAAAATTAAAACCTGTTTCCAGTTTGCCGGTAAATAGACGGCCGTTAAAGCTGTAATAAACATCAGGTGATCAAGTGCATCCCAATTAATAATATGCTGCCAGCCCAAAGAGAAATAAAAGGTAAAGTCATTCATAAGCAGCTATACCCGATTGTTTGATTTACTTTCGTGTGAACAAATATCTTTAAAATAAGATTTAATCAATTATCTATTTATTAAATGGTAAGTAAATTATATAGATGGTTTTTTGCCGCATGCCTTAGCTTTTTTGCAGGCAGTTTTACTTTGCACCCGATCTTTGTGAGTGTTACAGAAATTGAACATAACGCAAAAGATAAAACGCTGGAAGTAAG
>JBDUCK010000299.1:0-4365 GCA_040003485.1 Ferruginibacter sp.
CCTTCAGTCATCGTATCGCTCAAAAGCGGCATGCGTATTACTTCTGCCATAATCTTTTTGTTTGTATAAATTTACAAGCCCGAAATTAATGCAAAATGCGGAAAGTTTTATTTTCACTTTGGGCCGGGCATTTGACCTTATTTCAACTTCAGTGGCAAATATAATTTTGTTCTCTTTCCCTTTTTAGTAAAAAGAAAAGGGAATCACTCTTGTACTTCAATCTTTATTCCGCTTTGCTCATGTTTTATTAATCTATTTCCAGTTTTAACCGGTCTCTCAGGGCTTTAATATTAGGATATTGTTCGGCCAGCAATTGGTATTGCTGCTTGCGGGTTAATTGCTTTTCCTCAGGCACCGCTTCAGTATCCGATGCTGCTACAGTGATGGAGTACTTCAATAACCGGTTATTAAAATATTGCTGCAGGTGATGAATGAGGCCCGAGCGTTCTGACTCTATAATTTTTTGCTGCAGGGTAGTGGTGGTAATTATATTGAAGCTGTTATCGTCTATAACTTGAAAGCTGGAAGATTTTAAGTTACTGGAACCAACATTATTTTTTTTGCTGATCAAGACTTCGATATGAGTATCAATTGCTATTTGCAGCGTTTCTGCGGTTAATGCCGTAGGCCCAACGATGGCATTGCTTTTGGCCGTTACCTGCGCCCTTATTTTTTTAAGGGAGGCCATAGACCCTGCTGAAGCAGGTAAGGTTTCACTTTCTTTATGCTGCTCTACTTTTGATAATGCCTTTTTCTTTATTTCCCGTTCAGGCTCTTCAATTATCAGCGAAGATTCTTTTTCGTTTGCAAAGGTTTTTACCGCAGATGCAATCATTTTTTGATCCTTTATCCTGATTATGGGTAAGGCTTTAAAAGCTACCGGTTTAGTTTCATCTGCCATTCTTTTTTTTACTATGCCTGTTGCTTCTGTCCCTGTTATTTCTATTGCCTGTTCGAGATAGCTTAATTTAATAAGGGACATTTCTACAAATAGTTTTTTATTGCGTGCCTGCTTGTAGCCCAGGTTGGTATCGTTTAAAATATTCAGGGCTGCAATCATCCAGCCAGCTGATACCTGCGTTGCTACCTGTAAATATTTTTCTTTAAAATCTTCAGCCACTTCCAGCAAAACCACAGCCCGCGGATCTTTACTCACCAGCAGGTTTCTAATAAATTCTGTGAAGCCCTCCAGGAAAGTATCTCCTTCAAATCCTTTTCGTATAATGGTGTCAAATAGCAGCAAGGAATCACTTAACTGCTGGCCGTGCATAAAATCAATCATCTTAAAATAATAATCTTCATCCAGTATATTCAGATGCTCCAGCGTATTGATATATGTCAATTGGCCGCTTGTAAAACTTACAATTTTATCCAGTATGCTAAGTGAATCTCTCATAGCACCTTCGCTCTTTTGGGCTATCACATGAAGGGCCGCTTTTTCCGCAGTGATATTTTCTTTTTCACATATTTCCTGCAGGTGTTGTATGGTATCGTTAATAGTTATACGCTTAAAATCAAATATCTGGCAACGGCTTAATATGGTGGGTAATATTTTATGTTTTTCTGTAGTTGCTAAAATAAAAATTGCATAAGGGGGTGGTTCTTCAAGGGTTTTTAAAAACGCATTAAAAGCTGACGCACTGAGCATGTGTACCTCATCAATAATATATACTTTATAATCTCCGGCCTGGGGTGCAAAGCGTACCTGCTCTACCAGCGATCTTATATCATCTACAGAGTTATTACTTGCAGCATCCAGCTCATGAATATTTAAAGAAGAACCATTATCAAATGATACACAACTGTTGCAGGTATTACAAGCTTCCCCATCGGGTGTGCGGTTTTCGCAGTTAATTGTTTTTGCAAGAATACGGGCACAGGTAGTTTTGCCCACACCTCTTGGGCCGCAAAATAAAAAAGCATGAGCCAATTGGTTATTGTTAATGGCATTTTTTAAAGTGATGGTAATATGGGATTGCCCTACCACAGTATTAAAATTCTGCGGCCTGTACTTTCGTGCCGAAACGATGAACTTATCCATGCGTGCAAATTACAAATAATAGAGGAAACGGTGTTGTTGTTGTTGGTTGATAGCTGTCCTTTGGGGAGTTGTTGGTTGATAGTTGGTCATTGGTCGGGGTTTCAATTCTTAAGTTCTTACGATCAACTGTCATCTATCCACTATCAACTCAAAATAGGATGCCGCTTAAACTCTTTTGTCCGGTCAAAAAGATAGCGAAACGTGGTTAGATTCCGGCTTCTTTTTACCTCTCCCAGGCTACCGGCTATGTTCAGCATTTTCGGGTTAAAATCTCCTATCCATTGCATTTCATATTCTGTATAGGATACCTGTGGGCTTTGTATTACTTTGGCAGATTCTGCTATAATGTAGGCATCAACGCCTTTGCCATGCCATTCGGGAACAATACCGAATACGATACCGGTAAATTTTTTATTAGGCATAAATTTTTTCAGCCACAAAAACCGTAATTTTTGTAACAATCCAAATTTACCATCCAGGTGTTTGAACCATTGGTTCAAATCGGGCAGATTTACAAAGATCGCAATAGGCTGTTCTTTATGATAGGCATACCAGATAATTTTTTCATCCATTACCGGTTTCATTGTTTTAAACATGATCATCACCTGCTCTTTTGATAATTGTTTAAGGCCGCCATGGCCGGCCCACGCTTTGTTATAGACTTCTGTAAAATCAGCAGCGAATTTTTCCAGTTGTTTTTTATCAATATGCCGGGCGGAGAAATTTTTATCCATAGCAATAGCATCGTGGCGATCCCATATTTTTTTGCTCAATTTTGCTTTTGGCTCCATATCAAGACAGACCTGTTCAAAAAAATGGAGGAAGCCATAGTTTTCAAAAAGAGAAACATAATACGGTGGATTGTAATTCATGCAGTATAATGGTTCCGAATAGCCTTTGCTTACCATGCCCCACCAGCGGTCTCTCTCGCCAAAATTTATGGGGCCATCCATTGCTTCCATACCTTGCAGTATCAGCCAATGTTTTGCATTATCCAGTAACAAATCTGCCGCTAGCTGGCTATTTATACATTCAAAAAAGCCGATGCCGCCAACAGGGACATCATCGCCTTTATTTTTGTATTTTTTGTTTATAAAAGCTGCTATCCGGCCGGCTAAATTTCCTTCTTCATCTTTTAATATCCAGCGCTGCACTTTTCCAAAACGGAAGGCTTTATTTTTCTTCTCATCAAAAACATCGTTGATATCTTTATCCAGCGGCCTTATCCAGTTAGGATCGTTTTTATAGATTATTGAAGGAACGTTTAAAAATAAAAGGCTTTCTGCATTATTGCTAACAGGGAAAATTTGCATGCGCTAAATTAGTTAAAATTGATATTACCTTAACTCGTCTGCAAAGTAGATGGGCTGGAAATATTTTATAAAGCGGGATTATAAATGTTCAATAATGATGTGCTGATAATTCTTTACGCCTGATAGAAGCGAATACCCCGGTGAGGGTTTGAGAAAAGCTGCTGTGCCGGAGTCGCAGCGGATAGCAGGGCAAAAGTTGGATAGCAATTCTATTGCCGGCGTGCTGAGTATTTATTGCAATTCTTTTCGTAGTTCACGGGCAGTCTTACTGCTTCCATCATGGCTCCAGCCAGGTGGCATAAGCATATATTTTATCTTGGTAGCAAGAGTAGTTTTCTTTTTAAAATCTTTCCCGATACTCTGCCATTCATGAAAAATAATTTTTATTGGATTGTCCGGGTTTTCAATGGGTTTTGTAAGCCCGTATTTTACAGGCTCTGTAGAAAGCTCTTCCTGAAAAGTGCCAAATATTTTATCCCAGATGATGAGGCACATGCCCATGTTTTTATCGAGGTAACGGACATTGCTGGCATGATGCACCCTGTGATGGCTGGGACTTACAAAAAAAACCTCGAACCAGGGGGGCATTTTATTTATGTATTTGGTATGAACAAGTATACCATAAGTTTGGGTGATGGAATACATAAATACAATATCCAAAGGATGAAAACCCAGCAGAGCAATAGGAATGAAATAAACAAACCGATACACCGGCTGAAAGGCAGATGACCGAAAACCGGTGGTTAAATTAAATTCTTCTGAAGAATGATGGGTAACATGCACGGCCCAAAACAGGCGGCAGTAATGATCTATACGATGTTCAATATAAAAGGCAAAATCTTCTAAGAAAAATAACAGTATCCAGTAAGCATAAATGTTTTCAAACCTAAAAAAATGATGATTAAAACTCCACATTAAAATACTTACATAAAACGCCCAACGCAGCAACAGATCTAATGCACCATTAAAAAGGGTGAGATATATATTTTGAAGTGTATCTTTTAAAGTGTA
>JBDUCK010000052.1:0-14802 GCA_040003485.1 Ferruginibacter sp.
TCATTTGCAAACTTATCAAAGTCATCAAAAGTTCTTTTGCTCATGTTTTAAAGAATAGTGTATTTTTATTTCATGCAAGTTTATGCAAAATCAAACAGTGTTTCGCTAAATACTATTTTGTTTTTTTCCGCTGTACTGTTTATTGCGTTTTTACCTTTGACCTCATTTTTATTTTTTGTTAAAAATGATGCCTTCAATGGTTATTTTCCGCCAAAGTTCTTCATGAGTGAAAGTATCCATGCCGGTTATCTACCCTTATGGAACCCGTATATAAACTATGGTTTCCCACAATACGGAGATATGAGCAGCGGCTTCTGGAGTCCCATAACCTGGCTGGTAGCCGCCACAGTTGGTTACAATGCCTACAGCTTTACGCTTGAAATTTTTTTTTATCTCTTACTTGGCGCTGCTGGGGTTTATCAACTAACCAGGTTATTGCAACTAAATAAATCTGTTTGTCTTATTGCTGGTATAAGTTTTATGTGTTGCGGATTTAACGTTGGGCATTTACAACATTTTAACTGGATAAGCGGGGCAGCTTTTTTGCCCTGGTGTATCTGGAGTTATCTTTTGCTTCTTCAAAATTCTTCGCTAAAAAACATACTCCTTAATGCGCTTTTTTTTTATTTTTTTATTGCCTCTGCACATCCGGGCATCATCATTTCTTCTTTTTATTTTTTTACCGCACTATTGGTTTTTTATTTTTTTTATGCCGATAAAGGGCTCTTATCAATAAAGCAAAGGCTAAAAAAAATAGCCCTATCTCATTCCTTATTGGTATTATGCCTGTTATTACTTTCAGCCGGGTTAATTGCCGGGTATGCTGATATTATTCCTTATTTTTTGAGAGGTGAAAAAATCAGTTTGGAAAATTCTCTTTCAGGCGCTACCGGTTTTTCTTCCTGGATAAGTATGCTGTTGCCTTTTACGACAGTAAAAAATGCAGCGCTCTTTGACACAGATATTTCAATGCGCAATTGTTACATCGGAATTACACTTGCCATATTTTTTTTTACTGCCGTTTTCCGGAAAAAAAATAATTGGCAAAAGTTTTTATTTGGAGCAGGTCTGCTTTTTGCCTTACTTTCTACAGGAGGTATTTTTAAAATATTTGCCTATAAATTTATCCCATTTATTGGTTACGTTCGCCTGAACGGAGAGTTTACCATATTTGCACTGCTTTGCTTTATACTGATAGCTGCTATTGAGTTAAATAAATTTCTTGCTGCAAAAGAAAAATTTATAAATACTGTAAAATGGATCACCAACCTTTTGCAGTTTGTAATCGGATGCCTGGTGATTTACAGTTTTATCAAAATTTTTACTACTAAAGAGAGTTTTCTTTTTCAGTGGCAAAATATTACAATACAAAAAGGTGTAACACTTAAATTAAAATCCCTTATTGATGCCATTGGCTTTTTTGACACCATTATTATCCAGGGCTGTATACAGCTTGTGCTTATTCAAAGCCTTAAATACAGTTTAAAGCTGCAACGGTATAGTCTGCTGAAAAAAATTGTGGTAGTAGATATGGTATTAGCCTGTTTATTAAATGTGCCATTTACCGGTGCAGGCCAGGCTTCTGTAGCGCAACTTCAGCATGTTCTAAATAAGTCTCCAAAAGGAATTCCTATACCTGTGTTGCACCCCATTAAAAATAATGATACGCTAAACTTTGAGGAAAAACATTTATTGGGAGACTGGAGCATGTATAATAAACAAATAGGAACCGGGGAAGAAGTTCCTTATCCTATTATCTTAAAAAATATGCGCCATTATTTTGAACAATTAAAAAAGGATACCGGTAATGAAGCCTTAAATAAGGCAGTTTTTTTTATACAGGATGAAAACACAAACAACAGGATCAGTATTACCCGTTATACAGCAAATCAAATTGACATATCAGCATATTCAACTACAGTTTCAAAAATAATAATACAACAAAATTGGTATCCACATTGGTTTTATGGGCCAGAAAAAAAACAGGTATTGCAGGCAGGGATTAACTTCATCAGTATACCGGTAGCAAAAGGTCAAAATAAAATAACAGTAAAATTTGAGCCGAAACTCATAAGGTATGCAATGCTTTTTAGCGCAGTTTTTTTTCTTGCTTTTTTAGCCCTTTTTTTTATTTTAAAATCTAAGCCGGTTTTAACCACTACTCTATCCGATCTCTAATAAAATTATTGGTAGCGCCTATAGCTATTGTTACCATTGCAAAGCATTAATGTTTATTTGCAAAATATTTGTACTCATCAACTCAGCAAAGCATTATTTTTGCCCGCAGAATCTATTATTACATGAAATATTTATTACTGATCTCTATAATTTTTCTGGCAGCCTGCAATGACAATGATAATATTGCAAAAAAAAATGATCAAGTGTTATCCCGGGAACAACAGTTAAAAAAAGACATAGCTCAATACCCGGACTCTGCTTTGCTTACAGAAAGCCTGGTACAATATTACCGGGAAGGCAATAATTATGGCCAGGCACTTATTGTAGTAAATCATGCTATAAAAAAAGACAGTAACAACCCCAGGCTCTGGGATATAAATGCCACGCTTAATATCGAAAATAATGATACTGCTGCAGCTATACATTCTTTTGAAAAAGCCATTTCATTTTATCCAGACCCGCAATACATTATCTCTTTGGGCATATTATATGCACAAACAAAAAATGCCGCAGCATTACAAATGGCAGATGCATTACTGGTAGAATCCAAAGCCAAAGCAGATAAAGAAGCTTTTTTTATAAAGGGGCTTTATTACAGTTATACCGGTAATAAACAAAAAGCTATTGGCTTTTTCGATGAATGTCTTAGCATCAGTTATACATATATGGATGCTTATATTGAAAAGGCCCTGGCCTTATATGATCTTAAAAAATATGCAGAGGCACTTGCCGTATTGGATAAAGCGGTAACATTGCAAAATAATTTTGACGAGGGATATTACTACCGTGGCCGCTGCCTGGAAAAATTAAACAGGCCACAGGAAGCTGCAGAAGCTTATCATATGGCACTGCTTTATGATCATGATTATTTAGAAGCAAAGGAAGCATTGGCAAAGTTGGGCGTAAATTAAAGCCGGCAAAATAATGATTGATTTTTTTTGAATTTTATATTTCAATTTTTGAATTTTATATAATGGCACTTATAGCTCCATCACTTTTATCTGCAAATTTTTTAACCCTGCAAAAAGATTGTGATATGCTGAACAGCAGCCAGGCTGATTGGTTTCACCTGGATGTTATGGATGGTCGCTTTGTTCCTAATATTAGTTTTGGGCCGATGCTTATTGGATTTATGACAGCTACGACTGATAAATTTTGTGATGTGCACTTGATGATTGAAGAACCGGAACGTTATGCCGAGGCTTTTAAAAATGCTGGCGCAGATGGGCTTACTGTTCACCTGGAAGCATGCAAACACCTGCACCGGAATATTGAACAGATTAAAAGTTTAGGCATGAAAGCCGGTGTGGCTTTAAACCCTCATACACCGGTAGATTTTTTAAAAGATATTTTGGCAGATATTGACCTTGTATGCCTGATGAGTGTGAATCCAGGGTTTGGAGGCCAATCTTTTATACCACACACAATTATTAAAATAAAGCAACTGAAGGAAATGATAAATGAGCAGTTGCTGAATGTAAAAATAGAAGTTGATGGTGGCGTTACACTCGCCAATGCCACGTCAATAATTGAAGCTGGTGCAGATGTGCTGGTTGCAGGTAATACCGTCTTTAAATCTTCAGATCCCGTAGCTACCATAGCAGCTCTGAAAAAATTATAGCCTTCTTAATGATGTTTATAACCATTGTATCGGCAAAGAATGGTTTTTGCTGATTTATAATAATGCATTGCTGTCTTTTATTCAATAAAAATGTAGAGAATATTTTCCAGCATAATTATTACTCCCAATCTTCATTGTGTAATTTTTTCGTCTTAAAATTATTTTGCTCTTTATTGGAATCAATATTGCATGGTTTTAAAATACCTTAAACAATAAATAAAAAAAACGATGGAAAATAAACCCGATAAAAAACATAGAAATTTCTTTGAGAAATTTTCTGCTTCAGTTACCAAAGCTACCGGCAGCACAGCCGCTTTCTCCATAGCGGTCACAATTGTATTGGTATGGGCATGCAGCGGGCCCATATTTCATTATTCAGAAACCTGGCAACTGGTAATAAATACCGGCACAACTATAATTACTTTTCTAATGGTTTTCCTGATTCAGAAATCTCAAAATAAAGAGTCATTGGCCATACAATTAAAATTAAATGAACTGGTAGCGGCGCATGAATTTGCAAGCAACAGGTTAGTAAATGTCGAAGATATGACGGAGGAAGAACTGAAGATTATTCAAAAATACTACCGCAAACTCAGCGATTACACTCAGAAAGAAGAGTCCCTGCAGGAATCTCATTCCATTGATGAGGCAAAGGGTGTGCATGATTCAAAAAAGAAAATGGAGCAGGAACTGGAAAAGAAAACAAAAAAATAATTTTTTCTAATATTAAATGAACATGCAAAATAACATTTAGTAGTGTGGATGATTTTACCCGTGTATAAACCAACCAGGTGTTAGTTTTATCTGCTTTTCTCATACACGCCAAGCCCCATTCATGTACAAATTAAAATTATTTTAATACACACAGGGCATGATATTAGCACGTAATTTGAAAAAAAATTTCGAAATTACAGCTAATGAACGGCCAAAAAACAAATCAAAAAGATATTTTAGAATTACTTCCCAATGCTGTAAACGCTTTTAAAAAAAATATCATAGATCCTTTTTTAACAGATAGCAGCAGTATTAAATACCCAAATGAAAGGCCGCCGCTACGGGCCGAATTATTTACTGAACAGCAACTGGAAGAACATGCTAAATTACTTGCAAAAAGGCATACGCTACTCACCAAAGATCCTTCAGAAGGTTTGCTTAAAAGACTGGCAGAAAACGAAAATATTTTGCTGGAAGTGTATACCGTTCTTACGGATACCATTAAAAAAAATATAAGGATTGTACCGGCAGCAGAATGGCTGCTGGATAATTTTTACCTGATAGAAGAACAGATTTACACCGCAAAAAAACATTTACCAAAAGGCTATAGCAAGGGTTTGCCGCAACTTTTAAAAGGTGTTTCTGCCGGCCTCCCCCGTGTGTATGATATAGCAGTAGAAATAATCTCTCACTCCGATGGCCATATTGATCAAAGGACGCTATATAATTTTATTAATGCATATCAAACGGTAAACTATTTAAAGATTGGCGAGCTGTGGGCTATACCAATTATGCTTCGGTTAGCGCTCATAGAAAATCTGCGCCGCCTTTCTATCCAGATATCGGTTGATATAAGTAATAAATCTCTATCGGATTATTGGGCAGAACTGATGATAGAAGCAACAGAAAAAGATCCCAAAAACCTGGTGCTGGTTATTGCAGATATGGCAAGATCGGAACCGCCTACCGAAAGTTCGTTTGTATCTGAACTAACGAGGCGCCTGCAGGAAAAAGGGAATGCACTTTCTTTACCATTATCATGGCTGGAACAGTATATTTCCGAAAATGGTTTAACTACTTCCGACCTTATTCAACAGGAAAATCAAAAACAGGCAGCAGACCAGGTATCTATCAGTAACAGCATCAGCAGTCTTCGTTTTTTAAGCACCAGCGATTGGCGGGAATTTGTAGAAAGTGTAAGTATCATAGAAAAAATATTACAACAGGATCCTTTATCCACTTATGCAAAGATGGATTTTGCTACCCGGGATATGTATAGGCATGCGGTAGAAAAAATAGCTAAGCAAAGTGAAAAATCAGAGCAGGAAATAGCTGCGCTTGCAGTAACACTCGCAGAACAAAATGCTTCGCCCCAAAGCCTGCGGCATTCACATGTGGGTTATTACCTGGTTGATAAAGGATTAAAAAAAACCACTACCCTGGCAGGCATTAAACAAACAGGCAAAGAAAATACACAGCAGCTTGTTAAAAAATTTCCGCTATTTGTTTATGTCGGCAGTATTACTTTATTATCCATTTTATTCACCTGGCTCCTGCTCCATAATTCCGGCATGGATGGAAGGCATATAGTGCTATCAACCGCATTAGGAATTACCTGCTTTATTGCAAGTAGTCAATTTGCCTTGTCAGTTATAAACTGGGTTACCACGCTGCTTTCAAAACCGGCACTGTTGCCCCGAATGGATTTTTCAAAGGGTATCCCTGTAACCAGCCGCACCATGGTGGTAATACCAACTTTACTTACCAGTTTTACAGCCATTAACGATATGCTGGAAGGATTGGAAGTAAGATTTATCTCCAACCGTGACGATAACATTTATTTTGCCTTACTAACAGATTTTAAAGATGCCGCAACAGAAACAATGCCAGATGACCAGCAGTTGCTGAATGTGCTGATAGAAAAAATAAATGAGCTTAATAAAAAATATCCCCGCCCTGGCAATGATGCTTTTTATTTGTTTCACCGCCCACGCCTATGGAATGCTAAAGATAAAATATGGATGGGCTATGAACGAAAACGCGGCAAGTTGGGGCATTTGAATGAATTACTGAGAAGTAAGGGCGGCCATTATTTTTCCCGGATTATTGGCCATGAAGAAATATATAGCACCGTAAAATATATTATCACACTGGATACCGACACTCAGCTCCCCAGAGATGTTGCCTGGAAACTTTGCGGCACTATGGCGCACCCACTTAACAGCCCGGTTTATTCAGTGAAGAAAAAACGAATAACAGAAGGATACAGCATACTTCAGCCACGGGTTTCAAACAGTATGCCGGGTGAAGCCAGTTCTATATATGCAAGAATGCATAGCAACGAACCGGGCACCGATCCGTACACCCGGGCTATTTCAGATGTGTACCAGGACCTGTTTAAAGAAGGATCATTTATTGGCAAAGGCATTTACGAAATTGATGCTTTTGAAAAAGCATTGAAGGACCGGTTTCCTGATAACCGGATATTAAGCCATGATCTTTTGGAAGGATCATATTCACGTGCAGGCCTCGTAACCGATGTGCAGTTGTACGAAGAATATCCGGCTGCATACTTAACTGATATGACCCGGCGCCAACGCTGGATTCGGGGTGATTGGCAAATTGCAGCCTGGGCTTCGCCTTTTGTACCAGCACAAAAAAAAGGCCTGCACAAAAACCCGGTCTCTTTATTATCAGGCTGGAAAATTTTTGATAACCTGCGGAGAAGCCTGGTACCACAAGCATTATTGCTGTTATTATTCTACGGATGGATAATTGCTGATAACCCGGTTTTGTGGACGATGACAGTAATTGCAATTGTTTTTTTACCGGCCATCCTCAATTTTTTTTGGCAATTAGGCAATAAGCCCAATGATGTTATTTTCTTTCAGCATTTTATTTTTTGCTGGCGGGCTTTAAAAGATAGTCTATTGCAAAATGCTGTAGACATCATCTGTTTGCCTTACGCAGCTTATCTTAACACCGGTGCAATTTTAAAAACATTATGGCGGCTATATATTTCCAGAAAAAATCTGCTGCAATGGTTACCTTCTCAAATTTCCCCTTACAATAAAAAAAGTATCAGGGCTGTTTTTTTTAGAATGTGGTTTGCCCCATTCTTTTCTCTTGCAGCAATTATAGCAATGCAGATTTATTTTCCCGATGCCATGATCATAGCTTCCCCTATTTTGGCAGCTTGGTTTATTGCCCCTTTTATAGCCTGGTTTATCAGCCAGCCGGGCTTTCATAAAGTCACCGAACTTTCCAATACAGAAAATATTTATCTCAGAAAAGTTGCCCGGAGGATATGGTTATTTTTTGACTCTTTTGTGGTAGAGTCTGACAACTGGCTTCCGCCCGATAACTACCAGGAAGAGCCTGCTAAAAAAACAGCACACCGTACTTCGCCAACAAATATAGGCCTGGCTTTACTGGCAAATGTTACTGCCTGGGATTTTGGTTATATAACTATTGGCAAACTGGTAGACCGTACGGGTAATACTATTTCTACCATGCAGGGTATGGAAAAATATAAAGGGCATTTATACAACTGGTACGATACTGAAACATTGGCACCGCTACAGCCTAAATATATTTCTACTGTGGATAGTGGCAACCTGATGGGCCATCTTATTACACTAAAGCAGGCCCTGCTTACCCTACCTGATAAAAAAATAATAACCGGCCAAGCCTTCGAGGGGTTACTGGATACTGTAAGGCTGCTGGAAGAGCGTATAACCATCCCGGAGCTGGAATCGCTACAGAATAGTCTTGAGCAAAATTACGCTGCAAATACCGGTGATGTAGCCAACGTAAAAAAATATCTTGATGAACTTGAAGCAGCATTTGCAAATATTTTTATTATGCCTCAGCTGCAGGATGATGATGATGAAAATGAACTATGGGCAGAAAAAATATTTTCACATATCAAGGAGTTAAGAACCGAGTTGGTAATGTTTGTACCATGGCTGTTATTACCGCCTGTGCCAGAAAAGTTTCAGGATCTGCTGCCCGATTTTCCTGCCATTCCTACACTAATGCAATTATCTAAAATAGAACAGGCGCTTTTACAAAAAATAATCAGTTGTTATAATGAAGAGAACACCGGGGCGGAAAATGAATGGCTTAATCTTTACCGCTCGGGCATTACAGAATCCGGTAGAAGAGCAAAAGAAATATTACTTCGTATAGGCCAACTCGTTATTAAGTGTAATGAGCTTGCGCAAATGGAATATGAATTTTTGTACGACCGGTCTCAGCATTTGCTTAGCATAGGATATAATGCAGATGAAAACAGGAGAGATAACAGTTATTATGATCTCCTGGCTTCAGAATCAAGGCTTACAACATTTACAGCAATTGCCCAGGGAAAATTACCCCAGGAAAGTTGGTTTGCCCTCGGCAGACAATTAACAAATGTGGGCAGTACGCCTATTCTTCTTTCATGGAGTGGCTCTATGTTTGAATACCTGATGCCACTATTGGTAATGCCTACCTACGAAAATACTTTACTGGACCAGACCAATAAAGCAGTGGTGCAAAAGCAGATAGATTACGGACGCAAAAAAAATATTCCGTGGGGCATTTCAGAATCGGGATATAATTTGCTGGATACTCATTTAAACTGGCAGTACCGTGCTTTTGGTGTGCCCGGTATTGGTTTTAAACGTGGCCTTGGTGAAGACCTGGTGATCTCTCCGTATTCTACCCTTATGTCCCTGATGGTATCACCGCTGGAAGCTTATGAAAATCTTATTACCATGAAAGATACGGGCTTTGAAGGCCGGTATGGATTTTATGAAGCGGTTGATTATACAAAATCCCGCCTGCAGCGGCGGCAGAATTTTGCAATTATAAAATCTTTCATGTCACACCACCAGGGCATGGCTTTTTTATCCCTCAGTTACCAATTGCATAACAAACCAATGCAGGAGCGTTTTGCAGCAGATGTACAGATAAAATCGGCCTTATTATTATTACAGGAAAGAATACCAAGGGTTACAACTTTTTATTCTCCGACAGTACATTCAGGCGATATAAGTGTAACACCCGGTGGGGATGCCTCTATGCGTGTGCTTACCACTCCGGCTACCAGTATTCCGGAAGTTCAGCTTTTATCTAACGGCAGGTATGATGTAATGATAACCAATGCCGGCGGTGGCTACAGCAAATGGAAGGATATTGCGCTTACCCGTTGGCGTGAAGATGCCACCTGCGATGATTGGGGCACTTTCTGCTTTATACGGGATATAGATAACAATGAGTTTTGGTCAGCAGCTTACCAGCCTGCCTTACAGGCCGGCAGTAATTATGAAGCGGTTTTCTCACAGGGACGGGCAGAGTTTCGCCGTAGAGATTTTTCACTGGAAACACATACGGAAATTGTTGTTTCTCCCGAAGATGATATCGAATTAAGAAGAGTACATATCAGTAACAAATCCCGTAGAAAAAGAATTATTGAAATAACCAGTTATGCAGAAGTAGTATTGACTGCGGCTAAAACAGATGAGGCACATCCTGCGTTCAGTAATTTGTTTATACAAACAGCTATAAATAAACAAAAAAATTCCATCACCTGTACCCGCCGGCCCAGGTCGGCTACGGAAGTAACACCATGCATGTTTCATTTAATGAAAGTGCATGATGCCGAAGTAATTAATATTTCTTACGAAACAAACCGCTCTAATTTTATCGGGAGGGGAAACAGCATTCATACGCCCCAGGTGATGAACCGCACAAACACCCTTACTGATACAGAAGGATCAGTGCTTGACCCTATCATTTCTATAAGATACAGGATAGTGATAGAACCGCTGGAAACGGTAATGGTTGATCTGGTTTTTGGTGCGGCCGAAACGCTGGATACCTGTAATTTTTTAATAGATAAATACCAGGACAGAAACCTTACTAACCGGGTATTGGAACTTGCCTGGACACATAGCCAGGTTATATTGCGGCAAATAAATGCTATAGAATCTGATGCCCAGTTATATGCCAGGTTAGCCAGCTCTATCATCTTTGCAAACCCATCACTTCGTACAGACCCTAGCATTATGATAAAAAATAATCGTGGCCAGTCCGGGCTGTGGAGTTATTCTATTTCCGGAGATCTACCGATTGTATTATTGCAAATTGAAGATTCAGCAAATATTGACCTGGTAAGGCAAATGATACAGGCACATACTTATTGGCGCTTTAAGGGATTGGCTGTAGACCTGGTAATATGGAACGAAGATAATGGTGGCTACCGGCAGTTATTATTAAATCAAATTCTTAGCCTTATTGCTCCTGCAGTTTCAGGTGATGCAAAAGATAAACCTGGAGGCATTTTTATCCGCTCTGCAGACCAGATATCTAATGAGGACAGGATACTTTTTCAAACAGTTGCACGTGTTATCATTTCTGATAAACTGGGCACATTAGAAGAACAGATAAACCGTAGAAGCCCGATAAAATCCAGTGTGCCTTTTTTCAGCCCGGTAAAATTTTACCCTTCAGAGGAAACAACTATTGCCACACCGGAAGGGCTGCAATTGTTTAACGGGCATGGAGGATTTTCGCCAGATGGAAAAGAATATATCATTACCACTACTGCCAATAACGCTACGCCTGCACCATGGATAAATATTTTGGCTAATGCAAATTTCGGCAGCATCGTTTCTGAAAGCGGCCAATCCTACTCATGGATAGAGAACGCTCATGAATTCAGGCTTACACCATGGAACAACGACCCCGTAAGTGATCTTAAAGGTGAAGCTTTTTATTTAAGAGATGAGGAAAGCGGTCGCTTCTGGTCCCCTTCCCCGTTACCCTGCCGTGGCAAATCATTATACACTACAACACATGGCTTTGGCTACAGTATTTTCAATCATAGCGAAGATGGTATTGAATCCAGCATGACCATGTTCACCCACATAGAAGCGCCGGTAAAATTTATTACCATAAAGCTTCGTAACACTTCGTCCCGGGTAAGGCGTATTTCTGCGACGGGTTATGTAGAATGGGTGCTCGGCGATCTACGCTCCAGGTCCCTCATGCATATTGTAACTGAAATGGATGTACGAAGCGGTGCTGTGCTGGCCCGTAATCCATACAATTCGGAATTTGAGAACAGGGTAGCTTTCTTTGATGTAGATGATCCTAATAAATTTATTACTACCGACCGCACTGAATTTATTGGCCGCAACGGAACTATGGCAAATCCTGATGCCATGAGCCGGGCAAAGTTGTCTGGTAAAAAAGGCGCAGGCTTTGATCCCTGTGCAGCTTTGCAGGTAGTATTTGACCTGGCCGAAGATGAAGAAAGAGAAATAATATTCCGGTTAGGCGCCGGTAAAAACACAGAAGAAGTATTAAATACAATAAAGAGTTTTGAAGGTAGTGCCGCAGCAAAAAAAGCCCTGGAAGAAGTGCGGCAGTATTGGAATAAAACTTTGGGTGCTATACAAATTAACACGCCCGACGCAGCTATTAATATACTTGCCAATGGCTGGCTTACTTATCAAACCCTGGCTTGCCGCATATGGGCAAGAAGCGGCTTCTATCAATCTGGTGGCGCTTTTGGGTACCGGGATCAGTTGCAGGATGTAATATCCCTTTTACTTACCGAACCTGCATTGGCCCGGCAACAGATTTTATTATGCGCCAGCCGCCAGTTTAAAGAAGGCGATGTACAGCATTGGTGGCACCCGCCGGTAGGACGTGGCGTTCGTACGACCTGCTCTGATGATTATTTGTGGTTGCCATTTGTAACATCCAAATATGTATCAAAAACCGGTGATGGTGCAGTACTGAATGAAGTGATCTTTTTTTTAGAAAGCAGGCTGCTGAATGCGGGTGAAGAATCTTCGTTTGATCTGCCGATCATCTCCGATAAATCAGACACCCTGTACCAGCATTGTGTAAAAGCTATTGAGCATGCTTTAAAATTCGGTGAACATGGCTTGCCCTTTATGGGCTCCGGAGACTGGAATGATGGTATGGATAAAGTAGGCGAACATGGAAAAGGCGAAAGTGTATGGCTCGCATTTTTCCTTTACGACATATTGATAGATTTTATAAAAATTGCACAAGGAAAAAACGATACCCTCTTTGCAGAAAAATGCAGGGTGAATGCAAAACAGTTACGATCTAATATAAATAAAAATGCCTGGGATGGCGGCTGGTACCGGCGTGCTTATTTTGATGATGGCACACCTTTGGGGTCTGCACAAAATGAGGAATGTAAAATAGATTCTATTGCGCAAAGCTGGTCTGTAATTTCCGGGGCAGGTGAACCAGATAAACTACAGCCCGCCATGAATGCGGCTTACGAACACCTGGTACGTAAAGAAGAAGGCCTTATTCAATTATTTGAACCACCATTTGATAAAGGCACCATGAACCCCGGTTATATAAAAGGTTATGTGCCGGGTGTAAGAGAAAACGGTGGCCAGTATACCCATGCCGCAATCTGGTTGATAATGGGTTTTGCAGCGTTAGGCAACAGGCAACGTACCTGGGAATTACTCAACATGATAAACCCTTTAAATCATGGGAACGATGCCCGTACTATTGCCCAATATAAAGTAGAGCCATATGTAATGGCCGCAGATGTATATGCAGAATCGCTGCATAAAGGCCGTGGCGGCTGGACCTGGTACACAGGCTCGGCTGGATGGATGTATCAGTTGATAACTGAATCATTTATGGGGATAAAAAAAGAAGGGGATAAATTATACTTTAAGCCATGCCTGCCCCCGGAATGGCCTTCGGCACAACTCACTTACAGGCATGAAGAAACGATATATTCTATAACAATTAAATCCACTGAAAATACCGCTGTAAAAATTTTGGTAGATGGTGTAGAAAATGATTTTATACAATTAGTTAATGATGGTATGCCGCATGTGGTAGAAGTCTTTTAGGAAAGTCTAAAATGTTCAAAATGTTTAAGAGGTTTAAAAGTTTGGGAAGACTATAATTTTTTGTTTGTAAAAAGATATTTAAAAATGAACAGCTTACATTGTAAATGCTGCTGTTAAAATATTTTGCTGAGAGATTAGCCCTGATTGAAATGGGAAGTCCGGAATTACGTCGAAGGCGGGATGAGGACCTGCCCCTGCCGGCAGGCAGGCCTGCAATGTAAAGCGTGACGAACTGAGTGGAAACAAAAGTTGAACTGCTTAAAATTCTTATTACAGATAAATGCTGTGGAATAATTTCCGCAAAAAAAAAATAATTGCTTTTTTATAGTATAAGATTTGCATTATTTAAAACAGGCATAAAAGTTTCTATACCTAATTAAACAAAAATGTATGAGACCAATCTGGACAGGCGCTATAGGATTTGGCCTGGTAAACATTCCTGTAAAACTGTATAGTGCCACCCAGGCCAGTGAAATAGACCTGGATATGCTTGACAGTAAAGACCACTCTAATATAAAATTTATGAGGGTAAATGCAAAGACCGGCAAAGAAGTGCCCTGGAAAAGTATTGTAAAGGGATATAAGCTGGATGATAAATATGTGATACTGGACGAAGCTGATTTTGAAAAGGCCAATGCCGTAAAAACAAAGACTATTGAGATAACAGATTTTGTGCTGGAAAAAGAAATTGACAGCATGTATTTTGAAACGCCTTATTACCTGGCACCGGAAAAATCCGGCAGCAGGGCTTACACACTTTTAAAAGAAGCTTTAATTAAAACAGGAAAGGCAGGTATAGCCAGTTTTGTAATGCGTAACAAAGAGGGCCTGGCTGTTTTACGGGCCAAGGAAGATGTAATAGTTTTAAACCGCATAAGGTTCGCCGAAGAAATAAGAGACATAAAAGAACTAGGTATCACGGCAAATGCAAAAGCTAAACCCGCCGAAGTAAAAATGGCGATATCTTTAATTGAACAGCTTTCCAGCAAATTTAATATCAGTAAATACAAAGATACATACACCGCCGAGCTACTTAAAGTAATAAAAGTAAAAGCAAAAAATAAGGGTGCCAAAACACCGGTAACGCATCTTAAAGTGGTACATAATAAAACAAAAGACCTGATGGAACAATTAAAAGCCAGTCTTAGTGCAAAAAGTAAAAAAGCTTCCTGATAATGAGCCTTGCAAAATATAAAACAAAAAGAAATTTTAAATCTACCCCCGAACCAGAAGGAAAATTACAGGAAAATTCTGCCAGGCTTTCCTTTGTAGTACAGCGCCACAAGGCTTCTCATCTGCATTATGATTTCAGGCTGGAGATGGATGGTGTATTAAAAAGCTGGGCGGTGCCCAAAGGCCCTTCACTGAATCCGAATGATAAGC